>CAMOSA010000040.1 GCA_946624335.1 uncultured Prevotellaceae bacterium | reverse complement strand
GAGGTGGGCAAGCCGGCCGTGACGCACTGGCGCGTGCTCGAGGCCTTCGGACCCGTGACGTGGGTCGAGTGCGTCCTGGAGACCGGCCGCACCCACCAGATCCGCGCCCACATGAAGTCCATCGGCCATCCCCTCTTCGCCGACGAGCGCTACGGAGGCATGGAGATCCTGCGCGGACAGCCGACGGCCAAGTACAAGCAGTTCGTGCAGAACGCCTTCGCCATCTGCCCGCGTCAGGCCCTGCACGCACGCACCCTCGGCTTCGTGCATCCCCGCACACGGCAGGAGATGTTCTTCGAGGCCGAGCTGCCCGAGGATATGAGCGCCCTGCTGGACAAATGGAGGCAGACCCTGTCCACGCTCACCCCGTAGGGCGAGGGCGGACATCTTAAAGACAAGACAAGAAAAGGAAACACCTTATTATATATATATGGAACAGAATACCGATAGTCAGATACAAGACACTCTCCCCCTCGAAGGCTCAAGCGTCTCTTCGAGCCGGGCGGAGGGTAAGCGGGGAGGCGCTCTCCCCGTCGTAGCCATCGTCTGCGGTGGCGACAGCTCTGAGCACGACGTCTCGCTGCGCAGCGCACAGGGCATCTACAGCTTCATCGACAAGGAGCGCTTCGAGGTGTACATCGTCGAGCTGACGGGCCTGACGTGGGAAGCCCACCTCGACGACGGCACGCGCTCGACGGTCAGCCGCGAGGACTTCTCCTTCAAGGTCGGCCGCCGCACCGTGCACCCCGACTTCGCCTACATCACCATCCACGGCACGCCGGGCGAGAACGGCATCCTGCAGGGCTACTTCGACCTCATCCGTATGCCCTACAGCACCAGCGGCGTGCTCGTCGAAGCCATGACCTTCAACAAGTTCACCCTGAACCAGTACCTCAAGGGCTTCGGCGTCAGCGTCAGCGAGAGCCTCGTCGTGCGCCGCGGCAACGAGGACCTCGTCACCGACGACGAGATCATCAACCACATCGGCCTCCCGTGCTTCGTCAAGCCCAACGCCGGCGGCAGCAGCTTCGGCGTGACCAAGGTGAAGAGCCTCGACGAGCTGCGGCCCGCCATCGCCAAGGCCATGAACGAGAGCGACGAGGTCATGGTGGAAGCCTTCATGCCGGGCACCGAGCTCACCTGCGGATGTTACAAGACGGCCGCCGGCGAGCACGTCTTCCCCGTCACCGAGGTCGTCACGCACAACGAGTTCTTCGACTACGACGCCAAGTACAATGGCGACGTCGACGAGATCACGCCGGCACGCATCGCCGACGAGCTGCGCGACCGTGTGCAGGCGCTCACCAGCGCCATCTACGACATCCTCGGATGTGCCGGTATCATACGCGTCGACTACATCGTCACGCGCGTCAAGGACGACGAGGGCCGCGAGCGCGACCGCATCAACATGCTCGAGATCAACACGACGCCGGGCATGACGGCCACCAGCTTCATCCCGCAGCAGGTGCGCGCCGCAGGTCTCGACATCAAGGACGTCCTCACCGAGATTATCGAAGACAAGCTGTAAGCATGAATGACGAATGATGAAGGACGGATGACAAATAAGGTTCATCTCCCCTTTTTCGATACTAAGAGATAGTCCTCATTCGTCACTCGTCATTCATCATTCAACATTGGTCATTCGTCACTCGTCATTCATCATTCTTCATTCGTCATTTAAGTTATGCTGAGTTCACAGATCCCGGAAGTGTATAAGGATATCAGGCCTTATGCCGAGGACGAGCTGCCCCGCGTCCTCGCTGAGCTGATGGCGGACGAGCAGTTCCTGGCCGCCGTAACGAAAGTCATGCCCGACGTGCAAGACAAGGTGAAGGCCTTCATGGCCACCAAGCCCGCCTTCACCAACCTTGACGTGCAGAAGGTGTTCATCTATCCCATCGTGCAGCACGTCATAGCCACGTGCTCCGAGGGCATCGACCTCAGCATACCCGACGCCTTCGATCGGCAGCAGGCTCACACCTTCATCACCAACCATCGCGACATCGTCCTCGACTCGGCTTTCCTGAGCTACCTGCTCGTCGAGAACCAGTTCCCCACGACCGTCGAGATAGCCATTGGCGACAACCTGCTCATCTATCCGTGGATCAAGAAGTTGGTGCGCATCAACAAGAGCTTCATCGTGCAACGCTCGCTGCAGATGCGCGAGATGCTCAGGGCCAGTCAGGTCATGAGCAGCTACATGCACTACGCTGTCGACCAGAAGCAGGAGAATATATGGATCGCGCAGCGCGAGGGACGTGCCAAGGACAGCGACGACCGCACGCAGGACTCCATACTGAAGATGATGGCCATGGGCGGCGAAGGCGACGTCATCGATCGCCTGCGTCAGCTGCACCTCACGCCTATGGCCCTCTCCTACGAGTACGACCCGTGCGACTACCTCAAGGCCACCGAGTTCCAGCAGCACCGCGACGTCGAGGACTTCCGCAAGAGCAAGGCCGACGACCTGCGCAGCATGCAGACGGGCATCTTCGGGCAGAAGGGACACATCCATTTCGAGGCAGCACCGTGCATCGACGCCTGGCTCAACAGCATCGACCCCTCGACGCCCAAGACCGAGCTCTTCCACCTCATCGCACGGCACATCGACCGCGAGATACATCGCTCCTACCGCCTCTATCCCAGCAACCTCGCGGCCGCCGACCTCCTGTATTCCGCGTCCAGCGGCCTGCCTGTGCGCACCTCGCTGAGTGCCCCGTCGACGGTGCCTCTCTCGACGCCGGAGCAGCGCTCGGCCTTCGAGGGCTATCTCGCACAGCGCATCGATCTTGCCGCACAGGCGCTGCAGGCCGAAGGCTTGCAACCCGACCGGCCCTTCCTGCGTGAGCGGTTGCTCACGATGTATGCCAACCCCGTTCTCAACCACAGGGCAGCCTGTGCTCAACGATAAAACCAGCCGATGATGTCACACTTCCTTACCCGCCTACTGCCCTTGCGCCTGTCAGCAGCCTTGCTCGCCGCGGCCGCCATAGCCCTTGGCGTCGTCTCGTGCGGCGATGGCGACGGCGAACCCTACCCCCCGCTCGTCACTGAGATGGTGATGTCGTCGGGCGATGAGATGGCCGTCTTCTCGACCTTCACCACGGATGACGGCCACACCTACAAGATGGCCAACACGTTGCAGGGCACGACGCCCAACGTGCGGTGGCGCTTCCTCTGCGGCTACGTCGTGGAGGGCGAAGGCACGGCGCGTGTCTACATCTTCCGCCGCGTGCCCCTGCTCGCCGATGTCAGCCGGGCCAGGGAGGTGCGTCACGATCCCACGGGTCTCGCAAGCGTGTGGCAGTCAGGTGGCTACGTTAACATGCACCTGTTGCCCAAGACACAGGGCGGACAACAGGCGTGGGGCTTGTCACGCGATTCCGCCCACATCAACGGCGCAGGCGGCACCAATTACTTCATCTCGGTCTGTCACCATCAGCTCAGCGACCCCGCGGCCTACTCCGATGACCTCTTCGTGAGCATTGACCCCGACACCGTCGCGGCCACGCGCCAGCCCTCCGATAGCCTGATCCTTTCCTTGTTTACCTTCGACGGTTGGCGCACCTGGCGCTTCCCGGCCGACTGATCAACCTCCGTCGCCGAAGCGCCCAAACCCATCCCCCTTCACGTCCCGTCGTTGCAGCCTCAACGTCCTGCCGTTCCTGGCTCAATGATCAGTCGTTTCTTTTTTAACGAAAGTAAATAATACAACTTTTCTCTTATCACAACAAATTTAACGAATTAGACGAATTCGCTCAACGGCTGGCCTGCAGTGTCCTGAGCAATTCGTCTAATTCGTTAATTTCGTTGTTGAAAAGAGAAAGAGGCTGGGTCATCCATTCTGATACAGCCTCTTCATGTTCGTTACGCTATTTCTTCCCGTAGAGCACAGGATTGGTGGCGGGGTCGTTGTACATCTTCATCTGTTTGTAGACCTTCATCCATTTGCGTCCCGTTCGGATGTCTTCGAGCAGCTGGTCGATGGCCGTGGAGAGATCCTGCTGCTGTTCGAGCAGCACGTCGAGCTTCTTCTGGCACGCCGCACGATGCTCGTCGCTGGCGTCGCTGCGCCGTGCCTGCTCCGTCATGTGGTAGATCTTCAGCGCCAGGATGCTCAGGCGGTCGATGGCCCATGCCGGGCTCTCCGTGTTGATGGTCGCCTGGAACTGCGGCTCGACGCTGTGGTAGAGGGTGTAGAAGTAGCTGTCGATGGTCTCCACGAGGTCGGTGCGGTCCTGGTTGCTGCGGTCGATGCGACGCTTCAGCGCCAGGGCGTCGACGGGGTTGATCTCCGGGTCGCGGATGATGTCCTCCAGGTGCCACTGCACCGTGTCGATCCAATTCTTCAGATAGAGGTCATGCTCGATAGTGCCGTCGCTATAGGGATTGTGGATCGGCGTGTCGACGTCGTCCGTCACGTGGTAGTCTCTGATGGCCTTCTCAAAGATGGGCCAGGCTTTTTCTGTAAATGTCATAAGCGTAGTGTATACGTTGGTTAGTTCGTGCAAAGAAAGCGCTTTTCGGCGAGAAAACCAAGAAAGAAGGCTAAACAAAGGTTAAAAGTGATAATTTATAAGGTATAGTAACGATAAAAGTGTTATTTTTGCACACAATACGGGCCTGCTGTGTCCGCTCAGGGACGTAGGAGCCCATCTTTTTGCTAACTAACACAACTCGATAATGAAAAAGCAGATTATCTCTCTTGCCCTGCTGATGCTCGTCGCTTCAGCAGGTTTCGCACAGCGTTACACCGACCGTCTCGACCGTGGCCTCGTGGCCATGAAGGTGTCGGGAGGCGTGTACCTGAGCTGGCGTGTGCTCGCCGAGGAGTACTACGACGTGACCTATAATGTCTATCGCGACGGCACGCTCGTCAACGCCGAGCCGATCAAGACCTCCAACTTCCGTGACACGGGAGGCAACGCACAGAGCACCTACACCGTAGTGCCCGTCTACCGCGGACAGGAGATGACGGGGACGGACGCGAAGGCCGTCACGCCCTGGGCGTCGAGCTACAAGGAAATCAAGCTCACTCACGAAGGCATCCTCAGCACGCTCGTGCCCAACGATGCCTGCTGCGCCGATGTCGACGGAGACGGCGAGATAGACATCCTCATGAAGTTCGACAACCTCAGCGAGATGGAGCAGTCGTACCCCAAGAACGGACCGACTGTCAACGGCACCGTGACGCATGAGTACAGCATCTTCGAGTGCCTCAAGCAGGACGGCACACGCCTGTGGTGGGTCAACTGTGGACCTAATATGGGTGATTTCCAGAACAATGAACAGAACATCGTGGCCTACGACTGGGATGGCGACGGACGCGCCGAGGCCATCATGCGTGCCGCCGACGGTACCGTCATCCACGCCGCTAACGGGCAGACATACACCGTCGGCAATGCCAACCTCAACTACCGCGCCGCAACAGGCGGAGGCACCAACTGGTTCATGCACGACGGCGCCGAGTACCTCGTCTACATGGACGGCGCCACGGGCGTGCCCTACCAGATCATGGAGTACCCCCTGAAGCGACTGGAGAGCGGCGAGAACGACCTCGAACGCGCTTGGGGCGACGGCTACGGCCACCGCTCGTCGAAGCACTTCTTCGGCGCACCCTACCTCGACGGACGACGCCCCAGCATCTTCCTCGCTCGTGGCATCTACACACGCCATAAGATGGTGGCCCTCGACGTCGATCCCGGCTCTCACACCCTCAGCGTACGCTGGCGTTGGACCTGCAACACTCACGGCCCGTGGTTCGGCAACGGCTACCATAACTTCGGCATCGCCGACGTCGACTGGGACGGCCGCGACGAGATCGTCTTCGGATCCATGGTCATCGACGACAACGGCAAGGGCCTCTCCACCACAGGCTTCGGGCATGGCGACGCACAGCACTGCTCCGACTTCAACCCCTACGTACACGGTCAGGAGATCTATGCCTGCCTCGAGCACAGCCCCAACTGGGGTAACAACTACCGCGACGCCACCACCAGCAAGGTCTATCACCACAACATCGGCGGCCGCGACGACGGACGATGCATGGCGGGCAACTTCACCAACGCATTCCCAGGCTCCTTGGGATGCTCGTCCACCGAGGGCGCCATCAGCTTGATCACCAACGACGCCGTCAGCGGGCTCGATGCCACGGGCGTCAACACCAACTTCCGCATCTACTGGGACGGCGACCTCTGCTCCGAGACGTTCAACTACCTCAACGGCAAGAACACCGAAGGCTGCATCGCCAAGTACGGCTCATGGAGTCCCATCTACACCTGCGCCGGCTCGATGACCAACAACGACACCAAGGGCACGCCGTGCTATCAGGGCGACATCCTCGGCGACTGGCGCGAGGAGATCATCATGCGCACTGCACAGAATAATATCCGCATCTATTCCTCGCCGACGCAGACCTCATTCCGCATACCGACGCTCTGGGCCGACCACCAGTACCGCAACGCCATGGTATGGCAGATGTGCGGCTACAACCAGCCGCCTCACCTGAGCTACTTCCTCGGCCAGATGGAAGGCATCACCGTAGCGCCGCCGCCACTTACCATGAACGACCGCGTCGAGGTCACCAACGGAGGCAGCGTCAGCTCGGCATACGACGGACAGCATGCCATCGTCTGCGAGATGGACAACAGCAGCGTCAGCATCGACGCCGGCGCACAGCCCGCCGTGCTCACCTTCTACGTACCGACGTGGGTGCAGGGTACGGCCGGCAGCGAGTCGACCAACGCTAACGCCACCATACGCTATGCCACCTACACCTGCGACGTCACTGGCGGCGGCCTCGCCGGCGAGGCACGCCTCGTCAAGCAGGGCGACGGCGTGCTCAACCTGCCGAAGGCCGACTTCACACACACTGGCGAGACCGACATCTGGGCTGGCGTCGTCAACTTCGACGGCACCATGAAGGAGTCGCCGCTCTGGCTCAACCGCTTTGCAGAGCTCAACTCCGACGGCGGCGAGTTCCTCAGCATCAAGGCCGACTACGCCTCCGTCATCCGTCCCGGCGGCGCCGACAAGCAGGGCGTCATTACCACGGGCTCCCTCGCACTCGGCTTCGGAGCACATGTCGTCGTGGATCTCTACAGCGACGGCGTCGTGGCCGACAAGATCGTCACGGGCTCGCTGTCCATCGAGACCAAGACAAGCTCGGCATGGAAGAACGCAGGTCCCGAATACCTGGCGCCCGTCATCGAGCTCGTGCCCCACTACATCCAGGGACAGAGCGAGATGAAGTCCGGCAAGTATGTCATCGCCGAGATCGCCGGCGACATCACGGGCAGCATCGACAACCTCATCATCAAGGGCCTCGAGACCACCAAGAAGAAGCTCTACGTCGCCGACGGCAAGCTCATCCTCGAGATTGAAGGAATGCGCGATGCAGGCTCCGTCGTTTGGACCGGCACCAACGGCAACGTATGGGATCTGGCTGAGACCGAGAACTTCGCTGTTGAGGGCGAAGCCACCTCCTTCGTCTCGGGCGACAACATCCTCTTCGGCGACGATGCCACGTCCAAGAATGTCACCGTCACGGGCAACGTGCAGCCTGCCTCTGTCACCGTCAACAGCACAGGTGCTTACACCTTCGGCGGCAACGGCACCATTGCAGGCACGGCACAGTTCATCAAGGAGGGTACAGGCACTGTCACCATGAACGGACAGAACGCCTACACCGGCGGCAACCACCTCCGTGGCGGCACCACACGTGTCAGCGCCCTTGCCAACCAGTATTCGGCCACCGGCAACCTCGGCGCCATCACCACCGCGCCCAACCGCTTCACCATCGAGAACGGCGCCGTGCTACAGACCACGGCAGCCGTCGAGAACGCCTCGCCCATTCAGCTCGTCGGAGACGAAGGCGGCGTACTCAACAATGGTCAGGAGTTCATACAGGCAGCGGCACTCAGCGGCACACAGCTTACCAAGCGTGGCGCCGGCAACCTCAAGCTGATGACCGACGGCACGCTGAAGAACCTCGTCATCGCAGCTGGATCGGCATCGGCATCCACCAACAAGCCCGTGGCCACCGTCGAGTTCCAGGGAGGCACGCTCTACGACGATGTGCAGATGACCGCCGTACCCTTCTTTATCCCCAAGGGCAAGAAAGGCACGTTCCACCTCTCATACACCTATTACACCAACTACACCAACAAGGTGACGGGCGAGGGTGAGCTCACCATCATCCCGCGCAACACCGTCAGCCGCGTACGCATCAGCGGCGACTGGTCGCAGTTCGAGGGCACGATCCATCATACCACCAAGGACATCTGGCTGCCCCTCGATATGTCGGCAGGGATGCCTAAGGGCACACTCGATATCGACGACGGGTGCACCGTGACCAACGTGGCCAAGACCATGGCCATCGGCAAACTCACGGGTAAGGGTTCGCTCGCACATCCCATCTCTAACTTCCAGAGCCAGTCGGCCGTCAGCGGCAGCAACACCTGGAACATAGGCAACAGCAACGACGAGAACTTCACCTTCGATGGCACCTTCACCGACGGCGGCGGCTCCAACAAGTGTAACTTCGCCAAGATCGGTACGTGCAAGATGACCGTCTCCGGCAAGAGCAACCACACCGGCACCACACAGGTGCGAGGCGGCGAGCTATGCATCAAGAGCGGCGCACAGCTCGGCACGGGAGCACTCACCGTGGCACGCGACGCCACCCTCTCTGGCGTCACCAGCACCAGCGTCGAGCTCGTCAACTCATCGGTCACCGTCAGCACAGGAGGCACACTGCACGTAGGCACGTCGGCCAATGCCCTGAGCGGCATACTGCGCTTCGGCGGCAACAACGTCACCATCGCCAGCGGCGCCTTCCTCGAGATCGGCGTCCTGCAGGGTGCTGTCGGCAACTCGACAGGTTGCACCAGCCTGCAGAATATCAACAAGCTCACGATGAACGGCACCGTACGCCTCCACTACTCGTCCACCATCGCTGACGACATCGCCGAGGGCGACCATATCCTCCTCTGGAAGGACGTCACCACCGTCAGCGGTACGCCTGTCCTCGATCCCGAGTCGGTCATCATCAGCGCTGAGAAGGGACTCTACTGGGATACCACCGACATCGCGCAGGGCATACTCCGCGTAGCTTACGACCCAGCAGTAGCCATACGTGGCATCAATGCCACCGAGGCTCAGCAGCCCGTCTACACCATCGACGGCCGTCGCGTCAACGAGACACGTCGCGGGCAGGTCTATATCGTCGGCGGACGCAAGGTGCTCGTCAAGTAACGCGCCTTGGCCAACCACCTTCAGAAAAAAACATTTTTTCTTTGCAAAGTACCGCACATGTCATTCGGCATGTGCGGTACTTTGCCTTTGCCTACAGCTCCGACAGCCCAGCCATTTCCTGACTCTGTAAAAATGCGTTGAGGATAATCATACTGAATTAATGATATTTAACAAAGCAATGCGTGTATTTTAGACGTTTATTTGTAATTTTGCCACGATAAACTACCTGTCAGCCCTAAATGAGCAAATGAACACCCGCTAGACAGCTAACGATAACTCGCTTATTCACAGCATACAACCTAAGATAAACGAAGCAAATAAGGGACTCGTTTAAATCACGAAGTCATTAACAAAACAAACAACTAACATAAAGAAAATCAAACTGCGCAGATAAGATTCCCTCCAAGTTATGACGGCAGGAACAGTAAATAGAGAAAATGTGGCGAGAGGCGTGGCAAACATCCTCAGCAGTAATGGCTATCCGATGGATAGTGCCATCCTCTTTGGGTCAAGAGCCCGAGGGGATGCGTGTGCCGACTCAGACTGGGATATACTGATACTCCTCGACAAGGAACGGATTACACAGGATGACATGGACAACATCTCTTATCCTATTCGAGAATTAGGATGGGAACTCGACGAAATGCTGAACCCCATCATGTACACGAAGAAAGAGTGGGAAGCCAAAAGCTTCACGCCTTTCTATAAGAACGTAAAGAAGGAAGGAATAACACTATGAGCTAAAGCACAATTAGGTACACTATCCAAGTAAAAACTTTCAGCGCGTCTATAATTACTCAATACTCGTTTCTCGTTAACTCATTGATTAACTAACGACAGTCCTTACTCGAAGAATGTCAGACACCTCTTGGCTTCTGCCGCAGGTCGTACCTACCCGTGAACGCGTCAGCAATGAAAAGGATGGCTGACCGCGTTTTTTTAACGACATTTAACCCTTCTGCTTACTCCTCTCCTCTAATTTATGCGTATCTTTGCAGTGGTTTATGGCCCTTAGCATAGCGCGAAGCCACTATATTCACCCTATGACGTCACATATTCAGGAACGCTACATCAACCGCAAGACCATCTTCGATGCCTACTCCGAGAATGAGCAGGATGTCTGCGAGTATGAAGAGAGCATCAAGGTGTACAGGGATCTCAACAACGTCATCAACACTGCCGAACGAAAGGGACGTGAGGAGGGACTCGAGCTGGGACGTGAGGAGGGACGTGAGGAGGGACGTGAGCTGGGACGTGAGGAGGGACTCGAGCTGGGACGTGAGCAGGAGAAAGCTGCAACGGTGCAACGGCTCCATGATATGGGGCTCACCATCGAACAGATAGCACAAGGTACGGCCCTGCCGGAAAACATCATCCGACAAATCCTCCAAGAATAAACACGGTTTAGACTAACAGCTTAATGATATAATCAACGTTTTAATTAACTCATTTATTAACTAACAACAACAATCACAATGAAGAAAATCAGACTCTTCTTGGCTTGAACGATGATGGTCGAGAGGATTTCGTGATTAATTTGACAATTTATTTGGCTCATTCCACGGCAATCATTAACTTTGCGGCGGAAAAAAAGAAACGCATCTGATGATGACACTCAGCCAAGAACGTTATATCAATCTAGTAATAAGATAATGGAATCACTGAACGAATCAGGCTACGGCCGGTACGACAGACTTGCAAAAGCAAGAGAGTATGCACTGCAACATGGATGGACTCCACTTACGCCAAACGAGATGGAGGAGTTTTGGCAGTCTATTTCAGACTGTACCAATCTTTAAGTCACGGACAAATGCGCCTTTTGCTGGATACAAACATTGTCATGTATCTGATTAATGATACAGCAGACCTCAATTCCGAAGTCGAGAAGATGCTCTCCGACTTCGAGAATCGGCTGTTTGTGTCTGCACCGACCTTACTGGAGTTGGTCGCAAACTGGCATAAGTATTCCTATATGCAAAGGCGGTGGAAAGGTCCTGATGCATTGATTGATAGCTTGCGTGAGGATTATTTTATAAATGTTCTATATCCACAACGAGAACACTATAAAACTTTTGTCAATCTTACTTGGAACGAGGCAGAAGATCATCGCGATACGACCGACCTGCTCATCATTGCCCATGCCATAACCGAGCACTTGACCCTTATCTCCTCCGACCGCAAGTTCCCGTTCTACCGCAACCAAGGACTTCAACTCATCTACAACAAGAAATAAGCAAAACAAACATACGACTCGTTTTTAATTAACTCATTTATTAACTAACAACTACAAACAAATGAAGAAAATCAAACTCTTCTTGGCCGCTTGTGCGGCTATGGTCGGGGTGACGGCCAATGCTGTCACCATTGACACAGACTTGACTGGTCAGTTCGCAAGTCTGACACAAGTAGGAAGCTGGACAGGTGCCAGTGGTTACACGGCAACCAATTTCTGTCCTATGGTAGAAGTAGGCGGTGGCATTGGTCAGAAGCAGGTATGCGAGCGATACGCCGGCAATTGTAATGAGACTGGCGATATCTTCTATGCTACCGTTAACGGTCTCTCCGCCGGAACCTATCGTATCGAATTGTACGGCGGCGCTGCTTATACCTTTGGTCGTGGCTTCACCTCCACAGCTTTCAGTGAAGGCACTTGGAATGCAGGCGACAAGATCGATCCGGCGCCAGGCGTCTCAACGGGTGTTACACTTTATGCCCAGTCCGAAGGTACAACTTACGGTGGTGAAATTCCTATCTACTATGCTACCAACTTCCCTGATGGCGCTGCTACCGTTACGATTGAAGATGTCGTCGTCGGTGCAAGTGGAAGCATTAAGATTGGTATGAGCAAGACCTCCACTTCAACCAACTGGCATGTCATTCAGCTTAAGAGCGTCACCGCTACCGTGGATGCCGACGCTGCTCTTGCCGTCGCTGTGAATGCTGCTAAGGCAATCGATACGAGCGTTCTCCCCCAGAATGTAGCCGACGCGCTCACATCTGCCATCAGCACTTACGATAAGACTTATTCGACCGCTGAGGAATATAAAACTGCTATCAACGCGCTCAACGCCGCTACGGCAAATGCAAATATCTACGTTAATGCCAAGCCGAAGCTTGACGGCATGAAAGCGCTCGTGGATGCCACTAACTTCTATACCACTGATGCATACAATGAGTATTATGGACAGTGGGCTTTAAAGTATGACAATGGCACCCTGACGGCTAGCGAGGCTAATGCCCTGCAGAATCCTAATGTCGTCACAGGCTGGCATGAAGCAATCACCGCAGACAACTTCCTGCTCAGCGTATGGGATGTTGAACCGGATTTCGCCGGCGCATATTACATCAATACGTGGTCTAATGAAGGAGCAGGAGACGGTTCCAACTTTACTGTGCCCTTCTTCGAGTATTGGACCGAGGATGGCAAATCTCTGGGAGCCCGTACGCTGACTGCTACAGTTCCCAGTTTAGAAGCTGGTCAGGCTTATAATGTTGAGATTTGGGCACGTGTCCGTCAACGTAATGGTGCCGCGAAGACAGCCGGCAGCATCACCATGCAGGTGGGCGAGGGCAATACCGTTGACCTTACTGCCGGTGCGCAGGTCGGATCGTCTCAGTTCTATCTTGATCATTTCACGGCATTTGGCAAGGCTGATGCCAACGGCAATCTGGTCGTCAAGATCAACGTTGCCGCTGACAATAACATTAGCTGGCTATCCTTCAAGAATGTGAAGTACACCAAGGTTGACGACATTCGCGTCCCGATGGCAGATCAGCTGGCCGCTTTGGTCGCCGAAGCACAGAGCCTGTCCACGACGCTGGCTATTCCTTCCTCAGCCCAATCAGCCCTTGCTGCTACGGCTCAGAAGTATGAAGGTAAGGTCTACACCGACATGACAGAAGAGGAGTTCACCGCCGCTATCGCCGAGGTTCAGGACGCTATCGCTACAGCCAATGGACTCGTCGCTCCCTATGCTGCTTACACAAGCCTCAAAGGTTATGTCGAAGCTTTGCTTGCAGTAGAATACGTTGAACTCGAGAGCGGCGCTCATGCAACCCTGGAGGCTGCCGCTTCCGAAGGAGAAATGACAAGTGCCGCTGCTATCACTGCGGCTACCGACGATCTGAAGGCTGCTGCAATGACCTACGTAGCTAAGGCAGATCCCGCTACTGGTAAGCAGTTCGACCTCACCTTCCTGCTCAACAATCCCGATGTCACCAGCTACTGGACCGGAGCTTGGGGCGTACAGCCTGCTGGTTGGTACACTGACAACGAAGGTAACTTCCAGGTGATGGCCAATGAGGACATGGGTCCTGGCGGTGAAGTGTTCATGGAATTCTGGAGCGGTACTGCAGCCAGCAATAACTTTGTCCTTTGTCAGAAGGTTACACTGCCCGAAGGTACCTATCAGTTCGGCGGCCGCGTTGGCTTGCTGCAATACGACGGCAATGGTTCAACAGCCAATGTCACTTTCTCTGCTAACGACCAGGACGGCAGTCAGATTGCTTATGGCTCACTGCAGGATGCTTCTGCCAAGTTCCTCCAGACTTCCGCTGATCCGGTAGAAGTTAAAGTCGGTCTGAAGGCTCATGCAGGCAACAACGCCCGCTGGATGGGTATCAACAAGATTCAGCTCTTTAAGATTCCTGCTGAGGTCATCGAGATCTCCGAGGATGTTGCCTACACGCCCGAGGCTGGCGCCGGTACGGTTAACTTGACCCGCACCTTCAAGACTGATGCATGGAACACCTTCGTCGTTCCCTTCGCCATCAGCAATGACGACCTGAAGGCTGCCTTCGGCAACGATGTCGAGGTGGCTGAGTTCAGCGATGAAGGTAGCGAAGCTGCCGTTACCGTCAACTTCAACACCATGGCTACTCCCGCTATCACTGCCAACAAGCCCGTGCTGCTGAAGACCACAAATGCTGGTCCATCCTTCACCTTCGTCAACCGCACCGTTGCTGCTGGCGAGGTTAAGGCTGCTGGCACATACGTTGACTTCGTAGGCACCTACGCTGCTTCTACAACGGTTGCTGAGGGCAACTACTTCATCAGCGCCGACAAGCTCTGGAAGAGCACAGGTGCTACCACCCTCAAGGGTACCCGCGCTTACATCGACGCTAAGAACGCAAGCTCCGTCAAGCTCTTCATCGGTGGCATCGAGACCGCTATCAGCGAGATCAATGGCGACGCTGCTGAGCAGGGCGCTATCTTCAACCTCGCCGGTCAGCGCGTGAACAATGCTCAGAAGGGCATCTACATCGTGGGTGGCAAGAAGGTGCTTGTGAAGTAAAAGAGAATAAACGAAAAGAGAAAAATGAAGGAAAAAGTGAAAGGCTTCTTCATTCAGCAATGAAATAATTTCTATCTTTTCATTCATTTTTCTCTTTTCTCTTGTTAATTTTTAATTTACATACGAAGTATGAAAAAGACATATATCATTCCTGCATTAGAGGTGACGCCCTGCGTCGCAGAACAGATGATTGCCGCAAGCATCACTCAAGTCGGTGGTAACTCCGGCATCGGTCTTGGTGATGGCACAGTGCCCACCGAGGCTGACGTCAAGGGCAGCTTCTACGGCGAGACCCTCTTCGACGAGTAGTTCATCGACATTTCCCGAATACACAGCGTACCGCACATACCACCCGGTGTGTGCGGTATTTTTTTGTTGTTACAGCCAGTCGCTGAGGCCTCGTCTCACATACTCATGAGCGTGTCAACAATGATATGAATGCATAGGTGCCTTTTTAACGACATTTAACTTACTCCATTGCACCTATCCTCTAAATAATGAGTATCTTTGCGCCGTTTTTTGGATAAGCGAAACATAAATATAACTCATTTAATTAACTCATTTATTAACTAACAACAACAATCAAATGAAGAAAATCAAACTCTTCTTGGCCGCTTGTGCGGCTATGGTCGGGCTGAGTGCTCAGGCACAAAGCTGGACAGCATCCGAGGTTGGAGCAGGTAACTTTTACCTCTACAACGTCGGTAAAGGCCAGTTCTTAACAAGAGGCAACGGCTACGGTACTCAAGCCAGCGTTAGTGCTAACAGCGCACTGACGGTGATCGTTGAGGAGAACGCTGGTGCATACAAACTCCGCACCAATGTGAATGGCGATGGCAAGGGTCTGGAAAGACTCGGCGACCCTGTTATATACACGGACCAATCAGTCAACAAGAATTCCACCTGGACTTTCACGAAGGTCGCCGATGGCAGCAATGGTCCTATCTACACTATTGTCTCCAAGGACAACCATAACGGTGGCGAAGGCTCGTATATGACAGCAAGTGCTGACAACACGATCGTGGGTCCCGCCGACGCGGTTGCTGACGACTACGGCCGTTGGCAGCTTGTCCAGTCATGGATTACGAATTCCGTTCCCGTAAACGACGCAAATGGCTGGACTGCTTCCCAAACCCCTACTTTTGATGGCAGTAATGTATGCGCCGATTATTGGAACTAGAGTGGTGCCTCCATCAAACAGACATAAAGCAACTTACCCGCCGGTTCCTACGACGTTATCGCTGTAGCACTCACT
>CAMOSA010000039.1 GCA_946624335.1 uncultured Prevotellaceae bacterium | reverse complement strand
CCAGCATTACACCCCCCTCATCCACTCCCGCCTGCAACAGCTCTTCGCCGCTGCCGACTGGGAAGCCCTCGTCGCCTACCTCGACAGCCTGTCCAATGCCCATTTCCGCACGGCAGGCTACCTCATCGGCGAGCGCCTGTTGAGCGACGCGTCGCCCGAAATGTTCTGGCAGGTCGCCTTGCGCCTCATCACGTGGCAGCCCAAAGCCTTCACCGTCACCATTGCCAAGGCGGCCACGCCGCGTCTGCGCAGCGGCACCCTGACCATCGCCGACCCAGGTTTCTTACGTCTTGCCGAGGCGTTGCGAGCAGACGAACGTCAGATCGACCGCCATAAGCTGCTGCTGCAATGGCTGCCCGCCACTACACGTCCCGATTCGATGGAAAAGCTCTTCAACCTGCTCGGCATCAACGACGTGCATCGCCGCGTACACTACCTCGTACACACGGATGGCCTGACGGCGGGCTTCGTGCTACTGCGCACGCTGCGCTACGAGGAGCACGACCGCGACTACCTCACCGCCGTCTGCCGGCAACTGATGCAACGTGCCTCCACCCTCGCACGTCCCAACGCCAAGAGCGACAGCTTGAGCTACAATCTCGCCAGCCTCATACGCTCCTTCTTCGACCTGCCTGACATACGCGGCACCTTCTCGCTTGCCCTGCAGCCGTACGAGCTGTCAAGCATCGACACCGACTTCGACATCTTCTGCCGCGCCGTCACCAAGGTTTGAGCGTCAAACCATGACCTATTTTCAGCAAGCATGGTACGAAAGAGCTGAATGAACAACCATGATCATGCGCCTCTCCATCGATTAGCAACAGCAAGCGATGGGGAGGCGCATGATAGTACATTACATATCAGCCTAAAGAGCTGATGCTGGAATTACGCTGTCAGACGGTGAAAGGTTATTGAAGCTTAGCGAGTCCTCCTTCAGATGTTTCCTTGTAGAGCGATGGCAGGTCATGGCCTGTCTGCTTCATGACACGTACGACGCGGTCGAAGCTGACACGGTGTTGTCCGTCGGAGAGCGAAGCGTAGAAGTTGGCGTCGAGGGCACGGGCTGCGGCGAAGGCATTGCGCTCGATGCAGGGAATCTGGACGAGGCCGCAGACGGGGTCGCAGGTCATGCCGAGGTGATGCTCCAGTCCCATCTCGGCGGCGTACTCGATCTGCGCCACCGACCCGCCGAAGAGTTGGCAGGCGGCAGCTGATGCCATGGCGCTGGCTACGCCTACTTCTCCTTGACAGCCTACGTCTGCGCCGCTGATGCTGGCGTTGTGCTTGACGAGGTTGCCGATAAGGCCTGCTGTGGCGAGGGCATGTAGGATACGCTCCTCGGAGAAGGTATGGTTGTGGCCCAGGTGGTAGAGCACAGCTGGCAGCACGCCGCAGGAGCCACAGGTGGGGGCCGTGACGATGGTGCCGCCTGAGGCGTTCTCCTCGCTGACAGCGAGTGCATAGGCATAAACGAGTCCGGAGCTCTGTAGGTTGGCCTTATATCCTTTGGCCTTGGTGTAGTAGACGGGTGCCTTGCGCTGCAGTCCGAGGGGGCCGGGCAGGATGCCTTCGTGATCGATGCCTCGCTCTACGCTCTCTTGCATGACTTGCCATACCTCACGCAGGAAATCCCATATCTCAGGACCTTCGCACTGCTCGACGTATTCCCAGAAGGTATGCCCCGTCTGCTGACACCACTGCATGATCTCCGTCATGGTGTTGAGGGGATAGAGCTGTCCCTCTCCCCGTTCAAGACCCTCTCCCCGCTCCCCCACAAGAGGGAGAGCCTCGCTGACGCTCGAGAGCTGGTGCTTAGGAGCAGTTGAGTCTACGAGTTCCTCATTTGTTGTGTTTCCCTCGGATAATGCTCCGCCGCCAACGCTGTAGACGGTCCATTGGTCAGCGAGTGTGCCGTCGGCAAGGCGCACGGCAAACTTCATGCCATTGGGATGAAAGGGGAGGAAGATGGTGGGCTCCCAATGGATGTCAACGGTGCCCTGCGGCTCGAGGACACGAAGGATGGCGACATCGGTCATGTGGCCCTTGCCTGTGGCGGCGAGAGAGCCATAGAGGGTGACGTCAAAGGCGGTGGCTTCAGGGTGACGATCGAGATAGATGCGGGCAGCAGCCTGAGGACCCATGGTGTGGCTGCTTGATGGGCCGGTGCCTATGCGGTATAGTTCACGAAGGGATTGCATGAAGAATGACGAATGATGAATGACGAATGATGAGTAGTAATTGTGATTTATGCAATTGCATTGTGCATTATGAATTGTGCATTATAAATTGTCAATTATGAATTGTCAATTATGAATTGTCAATTATGAATTATCAATTATCAATTATTCATTACGGCCGCAGGCCGTTCATACCCCCAGTCATCGATGGCCTGTCCCCAGTGTCGGTTGACAAGCTCTATGGTGCGGGGGTTGTATTCGTACTGGTTCTTCTTATAGCCTCGCTTGCTCTCGATATAAGCACGAATGGCAGGTTCTGACTCTTCCCACCCGGGCAGTTGTAAACGGGCGTAGATGTCTTTTGTCGTGGCATAGGCGTCGCGCTCGAAATCCTCGAACTTGACTTCGTAGAGGTTACCTTCGGGGATGAAGTGCTTCTGCTCCTGATAAGCCTTGTAGAGGCGCGGATAGACCTCGATGGCGTACTGCTCAATCTGGTCATCACTGACGTCCTGCAGCTTGAGTGGCGCTATGGTCTGTGTGAAGAAGGAGCGTGTGCTCTCGAAGACGGTGTAGGGATTGCGCATGAGGTAGATGAACTTGGCGTTGGGGAAAAGGTCGACGAGCGCCTTGACATGACCCGTATGGGGCGGGTTCTTGGAGAGATACTGGGTGCCACCCGTGTTCCACAGCGAGATCTTGACGCACCGCATAAAGGCCTCTTTGTAGGCCTCCTCTTCCTCGGGGGTGATCTTCTCGAAGGTCAGCCAGCGGTCGCAGTAGTCGAGCATACGCTTGGGGAAGTACCAGAAGTCGTAATAAGAATAGGGCATCGTGTTGTTCAATGCAAACTCTTCTTCCTGAGGTGTGTCGGGCGTAAGCTCCATACCATCTGTCGGACGTCGGTTAGGCATGACGACCTTGACGATGGGTTTGAGAAAGCCTTGACCAAACATCATCAGATGAGGAAAAACGGTTTGGTAAGTCGTGGTATGCCCGAAGTGGTGGTCCTGAGCAAAGATGTTATGGACGAAGGTGGTGCCGGAGCGCCAGTGACCGAGGATGAAGAGCGGGTCGTGCGCCAAGGGTTTGTCGGCCAGTAGCCGCTGATAGCGACGCTCCTGGATGGGAGCTGCGAGTGAGAGCAGCCGGCAGATGGCTTTCGTGAGATAGTATTTGCCGCGATAGCCCTTGTCGACGGGCTGACCGGCAGTCATGGCTTTGAAGGTCTGCCAGTCGGCACCTACAAGCGGATTGATCGGGAGGTCTTCGAATTTAATGAGGCCCATGTGACAAAGCGGCACAGTGCCGCAGATTGATGAGTTTAACTTAAAAATCAATAGCTCGGATGATTCATCACGTCAATAGATGAAAGGTATGATTCGCTTACGCTTGCCTACGGCCTGATGGCCAAACTCGAGGCAATACCTCTTGTGAATGGCATGAGCACGCGGAACGAGGTTGGCTGCCGTCCACACGGGGAAGACCCAGGCTGCGGGCGTGGCAGCGGCGAGGGCAAAGCCTGTCCATTCGAGCAGTTCGCCAAAGTAGTTGGCACTGGTGACCCAGTGGTAGAGACCGCCGTCGGGCAGGTAGTGGTGCGTGTCGCCAGGTTGGCGCAGATGGCGGATGACGTTATCCGAGTGGAGGTTAATGCCCATGCCGATGAAGAAGAGCAGCACGCCCAGCATCGTCGTCGTGCGCAAGAGATAGGCTGCCCCTTCGGCATAGTCCGGGTTGGGATACCAGAAGAGTGCGCCGCCTTGGAGGAGGCCATTGATGCTGTTGAAGACGATGCCCATCAGCATGATGGCCACCGGCATACGCCCCTTACCCGACAAGAGGAAGGGGAAGACAAAGCTGCGCTGGAGATAGTGAAGCTCGAAAAGGCAGAAGAGCACGATCTCAGGGGCATGAAGGCTGCGCCCGGAGGTGAGCCAGATGGCAAGCATCACGGCAAAGACGGGAGCCTCCATGAGCAGCCAGCCCCAACGATTGCTGACGCTCCAGCCCCATCGCTGTGAGCGGAACTGACCGTAGCCCGCATTTACAAAGTAGAGGCAGACAAAGACGAGCAGGGCCAGCGCATACATAGCCTGGACGAGGAGGTCGAAATATTCGGCAGAAAGCATGGCACTTAAAGCATCACTTGATAACTTTCACATCAAATCCCTGACGACCAAGCTCTTTAGCGATACATTCGACGGCGTCATAGTGTTCTTCGCCAATCCCGAGCCGACGAAGGTCGAGGGTCGGCACAAGGTCGTTCTCGAGGGCACGCTCGTCGAGTGGCTGAAGGATCATACCGACAGCTGAAGTGTTATTGGTAATGGGATCGATGAGGATGAAAGCGCCCGTCTGACGGTTCTCGGCGTAAGCGTCGAAGAAAAGGGTCTTGGCCGTGAGGATATCGACCTGCCCGATCTCATTGAGTTTGAAAGGCTGTCCGTCCTTCTGCTCAAGGGTGTTGACATCGACGCGATGACGTATATTGACGATCGACGCGCGTGAGGTGTTGGTGTTGTGCTTGAGGAAGAACTGCTTGGAGGTGTCCATAGGCTCCTCGTCCATCCACACGAGCATCGTCGTGAAGTGGCGCCCGATGTGCGGCAGATTGTCGGGATGAACGATCATCTCGCCACGGCTGATGTCTATCTCGTCCTCAAGGGTGATGGTGACGGACTGCGGCGGGAAAGCCTCCTGCAGGTCGCCGTCGTAGGTCACGATCCTCTTGACACGACTGCGTTTCATGGACGGCAGGGCCACGACTTCGTCGCCCACACGTACCACTCCGCTGGCCACTTTGCCACAGAAGCCTCGGAAGTTGAGGTCGGGGCGCAACACGTACTGCACGGGATAGCGGAAATCGCGGTAGTTGCGGTCGGCATGGATGGGCACCGTCTCAAGGAACTCGAGCAGAGGTTTGCCGCTGTACCACGGCGTACGCTCGCTGAGCTCGACGACATTATCGCCGTCGCGGGCCGAGAGAGGGAAGCACGTCACGTCCTCGATGCCGAGGTGACTAGTCAGCGCAAGATAATCCGCGACGATGGCATTAAACACCTTCTCGTCGAAGTCCACAAGGTCCATTTTGTTCACTGCCAGCACGATGTGCTTGATGCCAAGCAGCGAGACGAGATAGGTGTGGCGGCGGGTCTGCGTGATGACACCTTTGCGTGCGTCCACCAGGATGATGGCCAGGTTGGCCGTCGACCCACCGGTGATCATGTTGCGTGTGTACTGCTCATGGCCCGGTGTGTCGGCAATGATGAACTTGCGACGGTTAGTCGAGAAATAACGGTAGGCCACATCGATGGTGATGCCCTCCTCGCGCTCGGCTTTGAGGCCGTCGAGCAGCAGGGCGTAGTCGATGTGGTCGCCGGCGTTGCCCACACGTTTGGAGTCACGCTCGAGGGCAGCGAGCTGGTCGTCATAGAGTTTCTTGGAATCGAAAAGCAGACGACCGATGAGGGTGCTCTTGCCGTCGTCGACAGAGCCTGCTGTGAGCAAGCGCAAGAGGTCTTTCTGCTCATCGGCGTCGAGATAAGCCTTGATATCGATTTTGTTGGTCATTGTTATGTGTTAATAGATTATTTCGTTGTTTGGGATGTTAATAAGATATTGATGATGCTCTCATTTTGCCTTGATGATATCGCCGTCGCGCAGCACCTTACCGGCCGCAATCAGCCGTCCGAGGCTGAGAATGATGGCGTTGTCGATGCGCTGTGTGCGACGCTGGTAGCCGAGCAAACGGTTGGCCGCGAGCTTGACGGCATCTACGGGCAAGGCTACCTGCTGCTGCACGACCTGCAGGACAGTCTTGTCGATATGAGATTCAGGGATACGACAGATGTCGATCTTTGGTTCGCCGATTTTATTCTTGACGACGGGCCTGACAGCCTGGGCTTTCACTTCGATGATACGTGGCGGCTCCAGTGCAAGCGGCTCATTGTCCTTTGCCGCTGGCGCACCCGAGCCCTCGATGGCCTGCACGATAGCTTCGAGCACGCGCTGTCGGTTTTGCATCCAATCGACGCTCCAGACACGCAGCACACGCCATCCCAGACCTTGCAACACAGAGGGCTGCGTGAGGTCGCGGTCACGGGCTATCTTCGTCGCCTTGCGGGCATGGTTGTCGATGAGCAAGCCGAGCAGGTAGCGCTCATGATCGGCGGGCGAAACGACAGCCACGTCAATCTTGAACTTGGAGCGTCCCACGCCGAGCGTCGTCTCATAGCCGAGGGCGTTGAGGGCAGCTGCGATGTCAGCGGCCAGGGCGTCGGCGGAGGCACCACTACCCTGCTCCACCGGCTTGGCAGCGACCTTCTCGCCTGACGTGTCGGTGGCATTAGCCGCCAGCACGCCCGTCTCGGCATACTTGAGGAACTTCTGAAGTCCTTCAACGCCGAGGGCTTGGCTGCGACGCAGGTCGATCTGCTCGGCACGGAGCGTAGAGAAGACGATCATCTCGTAGCGAGCTCGTGAGACGGCGACGTTCAGGCGACGCTCACCGCCACGATTGTTCAGCGGGCCGAAATTCATGCTGACATTGCCATCCTTATCCGGGCCATAGCCGACGCTGAACAGGATGACGTCGCGCTCGTCGCCCTGCACATTCTCGAGGTTCTTGATGAAGATGGGCTCCTCAGCCTGGAAGGCACGGCTCTCAAGCTCTGGCTGATGAGCGAGTTCCTCCATCAGGACATCCTCGATGAGATTCTGCTGCACGACGGAGAAGGCCACGACGCCGATGCTGCGCTTCGAGAGCTCGTCGTCGGCGAGGCGACGAAGGATCTCCTTCACCACGGCCTCAGCCTCAGCGCGATTGCTGCGCTTGCCGCCTTTGTCGTAGACACCGTCGACCTTGACGAGCGACACTTTACGCAAGCGGTCGTCGGCCGAGGGGAAGGTGAACAGACGGCCGTCGTAGTACTCCTGATTGGAAAAGGCGATGAGCGACTCGTGCTTGGAACGGTAGTGGAAGGCCAGGTAGTGATCAGGCATAGACAGCGCCTGACAGTCGTCGAGGATGCTGTCGAGGTCGTCGATGGCGGCATCCTCGTCATCGACCTGCTGTGTAGCGAAGAAGCTGGTAGGTGGCATCTGTTTGTTGTCGCCTACGACGATGAGAGCACGTCCGCGACCGATAGCACCGACGGCCTCGGAAGTCGGCATCTGCGACGCCTCGTCGAAGATGACTAAATCGAACTTAGGCTGTTCGAGGTCAATGAACTGCGCCACGCTGATGGGGCTCATGAGCATACATGGACATAGCTTAGGCATCAGGTTGGGTATCTGGTCGATGATGTGACGTATGCTTGTGCCACGGCCTCCGTTGGCGATATTCCGCTTGAGGATATTCACCTCCGAGCCGGTGGCCGCCTCGATGGAGATACTGGGGATACGTGCTGCCAGACGGCAGTAGAGCTCTTTCTTCGTCAGCTCCTGGAAGTGTTCGGTCAGCTGGCGATAGCGTGCGATGACATCGTCGAAGACGAGACCGCTGAAACGGCGCAGCTCGTCGTCGGCATCAATCATCTGCATCGCCCACTCTTTATATAAGGAACGCGCGATGGCGTCGGATGCCTTCTGGCCACTGGCCCCGGCCTCGATGGCATCGACGGCCGATGACCAGCCTTCGCTGATCAGCTGTTGCCGCACCGACGACCACTGGTACCAGTCGCGCCAACGGTCTTTGTTGGCGAGCCAGGTGGCGTATGGCTGTGGCGACGCTTCGGCCGTGGCAGCCGTCGCTGCGCCACCCTGTGGCAACACTTGTCTGATGTCATCGACGAAGTGTTGTATGTCGTTCTTCTGCAACGAAGGAGTGATGCGCCGCAGACGCTTCAGGAAGTTGCGCGTAGCAAAGAAACGCGGGAGGAACCACTTCTCACCTATCGCCGTCCAGCTCTGTACGATGTCTGCGGGTCGCTCGCCCGTCGATTGCAACTGGCGCAACAACGTCTCAAGCGCAATCAGGTCGTCACGGCGGTCGGCCTTCGGCGAGAGGCCTGCAAGGGGATGGCCCGAAGGATGACCGACCAGCTGGAAGACGGCATCGAGCTTGCTCAACTTTTCGTTCAGCGCATTGAGGTCTGGGAGTTTTTTGTCTTTAGACAACGCGGAGGGAACATCGACGGCAACGTCGACGTCGATGCTCAGGTAGCGCTCGATACAGTCGTAGACCGAGAGACCGCAGTCGCCGACGCGATGGACAGCCTCCATATAGCCATTGAGCTGCTGACGTAGTGCGTAGAGCTCGGCGGAGCGCTGCTCGAAGTCCTCGCTGAGATGGCCGTGCGTGACATCGAGCGCTTGTTGCATCTGTTCGAGGAAGTGGGACTTGGTGACCTTATTGGAGTGCAGCTCCAGGCAGAACGGATCAAGGCCGATCTTGGCCAAGCGCTTCTGGACGACGCTGAGGGCGGCCATCTTCTCGGCAACGAATAACACGCGACGTCCCTGGTAGAGTGCATTGGCTATCATATTGGTGATGGTCTGCGACTTGCCGGTACCGGGAGGGCCGTAGAGGATGAAGCTCTTGCCATTACCACTCTCGACGACAGCCTCCAGCTGCGAGGAGTCGACACTAATGGGCGTGGCCACGTCGGCAGGCTTACAGGTGAGGTCAAACTCGCGGACATCCACGCTCTTGTCGCTGTCGTTGACCATCAGACGACGCTCGACGAGGCTTTTCACCACGGGACTCTGCTGCAGCTTGTCGGCGTTCGTGTGGATATCGTTCCACATGACGAACTTGTTGAACGAGAACAGGCCGAGCACGCTCTCGTCGAGCACCTCCCACCGCTCATGCTGCTCCACAGCCTTGCGGATGGCGCTGAAAATCAGACTGACGTCGACGCCATTCTCGTCCCTAGGCAGCGGATCGAAGGAGGGCACGAGGAGCTTGTACTGCTGCCGCAGGAACTCGACGAGCGTCACGTTGAGAATCGTCTCCTCGTCACGCATACGTACGATATATCCTCCGCCGTTGCGCACGATGTCGACAGGCATCAGCAGGACAGGCGCATAACGTGGCTGGTCGCTTTTCTCGGTGACGAACCACTTGAGCATACCGATAGCGATGAACAACGAATTGGCACCGTTCTCCTCCAAGGCCGTGCGGGCACCACGATAGAGGTTTGTCAGCACGGGCTTCAGCTCGGTGGCGCTGAGATAGGTCAGCAGCTTATGGCTCTTGATGTCGTCGTCGAACTGCTGACGCAAAGGCGCCGCCTGTGTGGACGAATGGAAGATGCCATCCTCCGCCTCCAGCTTCTTGCGCTCCGTAGGCCAGGGCTGTATATTGTAGTTAGCACCCGTCTGTAGGAGATCTTCCATCTTGTTGACCTCGAACGAGATAAACTGAACGGCACGCTTGCCAAGACGTGCATTGAGCAAGTTGTTGCGCAGGCTGAAATCCAACAGTTTGCGCTCCCATAAGGCTTGGCGCGTGAGCTGTCGCTCGTCGACCTGCAAAGCCGCTTCCTCTGCAGCATCAGTTGCTGAAGAAGCGCTGGCGGCCGCACTTGCCGTTTGCTCTCCGGCCGCAGTTTCCGGATGATTTCCTATCTGCGTGGTATCAGTCTCCTGATTGACCTGAATAATCTCGTCGCTCATAACATAATTCTTTTTTGTGTATAGACCCCTTCTCCGCTCCCCCTCAAAGGGGGGAGGATCGTCACCTCTCAAGACAGGCTATCTCCAGGCGACACGAGCGCTCACGAGCGGAGAGAAAATCAATTCTCAACTTTTCATCATTTCAATGTTTCCGCAAAGAACGTTTCAACCTTTCAACGCATCAACTTTTCAAAACGCACAACTGACCGTTCTCCCCTTGAGGGGGAGCGGAGAGGGGGCTGCCTTAAAAATACCCCTCCCTCTTCTTCTGCTCCATCGACGCCTCTTGGTCGAAGTCGATGACGCGCGTCGTGCGTTCGCTTTTCGTGGTTGTCATCATCTCCTCGACGATCTCCTCGATGGTCGTTGCCGTACTCTCTACGGCACCAGTCAGCGGCCAGCAGCCGAGCGTGCGGAAGCGTACCATGCGAGGACGTATCAGCGGGCGGTACTGCTCGGGCAAACGGTCGTCATCGACCATGATCAGATTGCCGTCAATCTCTACGCAAGGCCGTTCCTTGGCGAAGTAGAGCGGCACGATAGGGATGTTTTCCAGGCGGATGTACTGCCAGATGTCGAGCTCTGTCCAGTTGGAAAGCGGGAAGACGCGAATCGACTCGCCCTTGTGGATGCGGGCGTTGTAGATGTCCCACAGCTCGGGGCGCTGGTTCTTCGGGTCCCATTGCTGGAACTGGTCGCGGAACGAGAAGATACGCTCCTTGGCGCGGCTCTTCTCCTCGTCGCGGCGTGCTCCGCCAAAGGCAGCATCAAACTTGTACTTGTTCAGCGCGTCGAGCAGCGCCTTCGTCTTCATCAGGTCGGTGTGAACCTTCGAGCCGTGGGTGAAAGGTCCTACGCCGGCACGGAAAGCCTCCATATTCGACTCCACGATGAGGTTCCAACCGTACTTCTTGGCATACTCGTCGCGAAACTGGATCATCTCCTTGAACTTCCATTTCGAGTCGATGTGCATGAGGGGGAATGGCACCTTGCCGGGGGCAAAGGCCTTCTCGGCAAGGCGCACCATGACGCTGCTGTCCTTGCCGATACTGTAGAGCATGACAGGATTCTCGAACTCGGCAGCCACTTCGCGGATGATGTGGATGCTTTCGGCTTCGAGCTCCTGCAGATGAGAAAGATGGTAATTATTCATGTGGTGTATATCTTATTTGTCTGTTATCTATTGATTCGTTGGTTGTCAATTCGGTTGCGATGAATCGCGACGTCCGGAAACCCTTAGGGCTTTTGACGGAAACCCTTAGGGCTTTTGACAGAAACCCTTAAGGCTTTTGAAAGAAGCCCCTAGGGCTTTTGACAGAAACCCTTAGGGCTCCCGACACACGTAAGCGGTTCCGCCGACGCCCCTGAACGATGGCGCGTGTCCCACTGGTGGGACTGCTCGTCACGTCTTGACGTGTGGCATCGCAGCCTCTATCAGTTCGACCACCTGTCTTACGCTGACCTCGAGAGGCTGACGGCTGGTGTCGATGGTGAGTGCGGGGTGCTCTGGCACCTCGAAGGGGGCGCTGATGCCGGTGAAATCCTTGACCTCACCGCGACGGGCACGGGCATAGAGGCCTTTCACGTCGCGCCGTTCACACTCCTCGAGGGGTGTCGAGACGAAGATCTCGAAGAAATCGTCGGCGCCGATGATGTCACGGGCCATCTGACGGTACTCGTTGGTAGGCGAGACAAAGGCCGCAAGGGTGACGACGCCGGTGTCGACGAAGAGCTTGCCCACCTCGGCGATGCGGCGGATGTTCTCACGACGGTCTTCGGCCGAGAAGCCCAGGCCGGCATTGATACCGGCACGGATGTTGTCGCCGTCGAGGATGCGGCAGAGGATGCCACGGCTGTGCAGCTCACGCTCCACGCCAAGGGCGATGGTCGACTTGCCCGAACCGCTCAGCCCGGTGAACCACACCATCAGGCCGCGCTGACCGAGCAACTGCTCTCGCGCTGAGCGGGGGAGCATCGTGATGGGATAAATATTTTCTTTTGTCATTGTTATACAAGATGATAGAACAAGGGAATGAGCAGGACGCTCAGGACGAACACGATGAGATTCATCGGCAGGCCGACCTTGACGAAGTCCGTGAACTTGTAGCCACCGACACCCTGCACGATGAGGTTCGTCTGATAGCCGATGGGCGTCGAGAAGGCTGAGCTGGCGGCAAAGCACACGCAGACGATGAAAGGCATCGGATTGGCGTCGAGCTTGTCGGCCACGGCCAGCGCCAGCGGGAAGGCCAAGGCGGCAGCGGCATTGTTGGTGATCAGCTCTGTGAAGATATTCGTGATCAGGAACAGGGCGGCTAGGATGATGTAGATGCCAAACTCACTATGGCGGGCAAGCTCGGTGAGCGAGATGATGAAGCCGGCGATGCTCTCGGCAAAGCCCGACTTGGTCATCGCCGTGGAGATGGCAAAGGCGCAGGCGATGGTGATCAGGACGTCCCACGAGAAGAACTTCGTGTACTTGCGCGGTGAGAACATACGCGTCCACGCCATGATGATCACCGTGATGCAGACGAAGAAGAACATATCAAGCCGCAGGCCGGGCATATACTGCTGCACGAAGGGCGACTGTGCCAGATAGTCCTTCACGGGCTCCAGCTCGCCGACTGTGGCGCCGATGATCATAAGCACGAGGAGCAACAACGCCAGCCAGCGCTTCTTCTTGCCCATCGGTGGCTCATAGTCGCCGACACGGTTGATCATCCAGAAGACGCGGCTATCGCCCCATGCCTTCATGAACGAGTCGTCAGCATCAATGATGAGCGTGTCTTCGTGCGTCAGGCGCATATTCATGAAATCGCCCTCGAGGATATGGCCGTTACGGCTGATGGCACGCACGTGGGCACCATAGTGGCGGTAGAAGTCAAACTCGTGCAGCGTCTTGCCCAGTCCGGGGAAACGGTTGCCCAGCAGCACCTCATGGCGCGTCATGCCGGGAGCCAGGTCCTGTTCCTCGGTCTCTTCATCGGAACGACGGTTGTCGGGAAGCAGGTAACGCGAGAAGAAGATCAAGTAGACCAGACCGGCCAGCGCGATGAAGATGCCGACCTTCGTCAGCTCGAACATCGACATACCGTCAATCCCGTAGCGCATCAGCAGACCCTCGCTGCCACCTTTGGCAGCGGCTGCCACCTCGTCCTTGTGTTCCTGGATGAGCATTCCGTGGAGCACCAGGTTCGTCGTCGTGCCGATCAAGGTGCAGATACCGCCGATGACGGTAGCGTAGCTCAGGGGGATCAGGAACTTCGTGGGCGGAAGCTTCATCTTGCGCGCCCAGTTCTTGATCATCGGAGCGAAGATGACAACGACGGGTGTATTGTTGAAGAAAGCCGAGATGAAGGTCACGATGGGATAGAAACGCAGGCCGGCCGAGGTGATGGTGGCATGGCGTTTCTGCAGCATCTTGAAGACGATGCGCTCCAGGACGCCGCTCTTGCGGACTCCCTCGCTGACAAGATAGAGCAACGCCACCGTAATCATACCCTTGTTGGAGAAACCCTTCAGCGCCTCCTCGGGGGTGATGATACCACCTACCAGCAGCAGGACGACGGCCGTGAAGAGGATCAGGCCAGGGCGTAGACACTCGCGCATCAGCGCTACGAGCATGAACACGAGAATCGCGGCAACGTAAAGAACTGAGAACGTCATGGATGTGTGTTGTGTTGAAGATTATTCCAGCGTGCGCTGCCTGACGAAACAGCCGGCAAACTTTTCCTCAGGAGCCTCGACAGGCTGACGGAAGAGGCCGAAGACGGCGCTGCCAGAGCCCGACATCGAGGCGTAAACGGCACCGAGGTCGAGCAGCAAGTCGCGTATGCCGGCTATCTCGGGGTAACGCGGGAAGACGCTGCACTCAAAGTCGTTAGTCACTTGTCCCTGCCATTCTTCTACGGGAAGCATCAGCGCCTTCATGAGCGCAGCGCCATCCTCGCCGTCGCGTTCGCGGGGCTGGACGTCAGCGTAGGCATCGCGGGTACTGACGGCGACGTCGGGCTTGACGAGCAGCAACGTCCAGCCGGACAGGGAGAAGTCGATGGGCACCAGATGGTCGCCGATGCCGGTGGCCAACGCGGGCGTATTGTCGACGAAGAAAGCGCAGTCCGCACCGAGAGCTGACAGACGATGGCGCAGATCGTCAGCCGACAGGCCGAGGTGATACTCGTCGTTCAACAGCTTCATCATGAAGGCTGCGTCCGACGAGCCGCCGCCGAGGCCAGCACCGGAAGGGATATGCTTGTAGAGGAAGATATCGAGCTCGGGCAGGCGGAAGTCGGCCTCGAGCATCTTCAGCGCACGGATGACAAGATTGTCGCCAGCAGGGCAATCCAACATACTGCCTGCCTGACGGAAACGGAAGCGATCGGCGCCGTGAACCTCAAGGGCATCTTGAAGAGGGATAGGATAAAATACGGTGGCCAAATCGTGGTAGCCGTCTGGACGACGGCGTAGCACTTGAAGCCCCAAATTGATTTTTGCGTTAGGATAAACGATCATACGAGGGTACAAAATATTCCAAAATACGGGGTCAAAGGTAGGTAAAACCGTGGAAACGGCCAACGCAAGACCTGAAAATCTCACCTTATTATATTATAAATGCAATTTTAGCACAAAATCTTTGTCCGCACCGAAGATAATCACTACCTTTGCGCACTAATTTTAGGCTTTTATCAACTATGAGAAGATACGGACTCCTGATTGGCGCATTGGCATTCAGCCTCGTGGCACTCGCCATTCCCTCTGACCGACGGCCACTCCAGCTGCAGCTCACCGATGGGCGCACAGTAACGGCTTTTTGCATCGGCGACGAGCATTACACATGGTTCCAGACGACCGACGGTTTCGTCGTAGAGCCAGCTGAGGACGGACTGTTCAGGCTCACCTCACGACGCGGCGACGAAGAAGCCCTGCGCGCACAAGCCGTCAAGCAGCACGAGCAGAAAGCCAACCGGGCACCACGCCGCATCGGATCACAGACGACGGCACCTCTGCCGGCCATCGGGTCGCCAAAGGTGCCCGTCGTGCTCATCAACTTCTCCGACACGCAGTTCACCGTTGGCGACACAGACGACGCCGTGCGCCACTACTACGACCTCTTCTGCAACGGAACAGGCGACGGCGTCCGCTACCAGACCAACTACTTCTGGGGATCCATCCATGACTACTTCTCCGACCAGAGCGACGGACAGTTCCTGCCACAGTTCGACATCATCGGGCCCGTCAACCTCAGCCACGAGACAGCATACTATGGAAAGAACTCTGGAGCATCCAAGGACTCACGATACAGCGAGATGGTCAAGGAAGCCATCACACTCGCCATAAGCCACTATCAAGTCGACTGGAGCAAATATGACAACCGGGGAAAGGGCGCTGTCGACATGGTATTCCTCATCTTTGCCGGCTGTGGCGAGAACACAAACCAGAAAGCCACCGATCTCATCTGGCCGAAGGAGAAGGTGGAGAGCATGAACGTCAACCTCGACAACGGCACGACGCTCAAGTTCTCGACAAGCGCATGCTGCAGCGAGCTCGCCAACAACTCAAGCGGACTAACCCCCGACGGCATCGGCGTCATGTGCCACGAGCTCAGCCACGCACTCGGACTGCCCGACATGTACGACACCAACTACAAGGCTTTCGGCATGGATATATGGAGCCTCATGGACTATGGATGCTACTCCACCAACGGAGGACGGCGCCCCGTCGGATACACAGCCTACGAACGAGACTTCATGGGATGGCGAGACATGCTGACACTCGAGGCACCCACATGGGTCGCCTTAGACCCCATCTGCGCAGACGGCATAGGCTACAGAATCGTCAACGACGCCAACACCAACGAATACTATATCCTCGAGAACCGGCAGGCCGTCAGCTGGGACGCACCGCTATGCCGAATCGCTGGACACGGAATGATGGTCACACACGTCGACTACAACAGCGCGGCATGGAACAGCAACCAAGTCAACATCATCGCCGACCACCAGCGCATCACCATCCTCGCCGCCAACAACAAATACATCGGTACGTCAGCATCAAAGGAGTCGACAGAATGGGTCGACACATGGAACGGGCAGCTATACCCTTACCGATACACCGAGACACTCGACGACGGAACCACCCGTGAGCTATGCCTCGCCTCGT
>CAMOSA010000038.1 GCA_946624335.1 uncultured Prevotellaceae bacterium | reverse complement strand
CGTGGAGTGCCATTCCGTCGGGTTGATCTCGTTGCGGAAGATGGGGCAGTTGGTGTAGAGCTTGTTGAAGAGTCCCTTGCGGTCGAGCATGTGGTAGGCCAGGAGCTTGTGCAACGGGTTGCGCACGTCTTCGAGTGCTTCCTTGCTCTTGCCGTAATAATCCTCGCCGGCACCTTCGGGATACTTGGTGCATGCATAGTCGTAGAGCTGCTCCCAGTTCTCGATACCATAGACTTGGCTGAGGATGCTGTCGGGCACGGCGAATACGGTGTAGCCATACTTACGGGTCTCGGGGACGTGACAGTAGTTGCGGTGCTCGTGGGAGCGATAGAGACCTTCCATATACTCGTAGTCACGCGGGTCATAGGAGACGTCCTGGATGCGTTGCAGCTGTTCGTCAAGACCGGTCATCTCGATACACTGGTTGAAGATACTGATGGCATCGTCCTCAGCCATGATGGTAGGCAGTGTCTCGTTGGAGGATCGGATGAGGGTGCTGATGGGATGCACGATACCGTTCTCGACCGAGTCGTTGGCCAGCGAGATGATGACCATACCGGAGCGGTTGATGCGGAACGTCGTATTGACGGTGTCTCCGTCCTCGACGACAGGAATCTGCTCGATGGAGAGGTTACGTCCCAGCAGGTTGGTCTCAGGAATGAAACCGCCCGCCAGACTCATCAGGTCGGCAGTGGAGTAGATACGGTCCACGATCTGTGTGCTGGCTATCGTGTCGCAGTCTTCGGCTGAGAGTTCGTCGACGGACTGGATGCCCATGGCCTTGAAGTACTCGTTGACAGCTTCGTTCGTCGGGGCGAAACAGGTATAACGGCCGTAGGTGGACAAGAGTTCCATCTTTCCTGCTTTCTCCACAATCTTGGCGAACTCTGAAAACTCCGCGTTGTCGCGGATATAGTCGCTCACCATCTCGGCCCGGTAGGTGTACAGGTCGTCGCCGGAGACGTCGTCGTTGCAGGCGACGAAACCGAGAGAAAGCGACGCTATGGCTATGAATACATAGCTCTTAGCTGATTGAAATATCTTTTTCATTGTCGTTGGATTACGCTTAGTTTAACTCAAAGGTTTGCTTGCCTTCGCCGTAGATGGATTTCTGGACGAGGAAGGGGTTCTTCTTGCATTCTTCCTTGTGATAGGGCCAGAAGAGGTGAGCCATCGAGGGGAAGGATACGGTGCCGGAGATCTTGGCCGGTACGGTGCTCTGAATGATGTCGAGGCTTCCGGCCTGGCGGGCGTAGCGCACGAGGTCGAACCACCGTTTGCCCTCGAACATCAGCTCTGCATTGCGCTCCCTGCGGAGGCGCTGCAGGAGTAGTCCGCGGTTCTTTGCTTCCTGCGAGTTCTCGTTGAGGTAGCGGCTACGGTCTACCATAGAGCGGCGGTCGACGAGGTAAATCAGGTCGAAGGCTTTCGCCAGCAGCTCGGTGTTCTGTTCGCTCTCCTCGTCGGTGGCTTTCATCAGGTAAGCTTCGGCCTCCATGAGCATCACGTCTGTCAAGCGGTAGAAGATCCAATTGCGGTCGTTATACGTGTGTATCATGAACGAGCTCTGGGCGTAGTTGTTGTAGGGCATATTGCCGCTGAGGTTGCCGAGGTTATAGATGTAGGCAACGCCTTTGCGGATATAACCTTCACCGTAGTTGTTGTCGACCGACTGGAAGGTGTTATAGTAGCGGACGTCATACTGGTTGCTGAAGGTGTTCCATGTCGAGGGAGCATCGGCAACGAGGGTGGGATTGATGGTCAAGAGTCCAATACCGTTGTTGCCTCCTCGATTCTTAGGAAGATTGTTGCCGAACAACGTGCCTAATGCAGAACTATGGATGTAAGTTGCATCATCGATTCCGTTGGGATTGTAAGACAGCTCAAAGAGGCTCTCAAAACTATTTCCCGAGCCGAAGATGGCATTGGCGGACACTGAGGGGTTCGCTGTCGTGTTGACATACAAAGGAACAATCAGGCCATGCGGTGCCTCGACCAACTGGGGAGCCGAGTTGGAGAGTGATGTCTGGCGGTTGAACTCGCGGTCGTAGTCCTTACGCTTGGCAGCACGCACTTCCTCGGCACAAGCTATTGCCCGGTCGTAGTTGCCTTGCCAGAGATACATATCCGTCAGCATGGCATTGATGGCGTTACGCGTGATGCGGTTGCAGTTGCTGTTGAAGCGGCTGCCTACGCCGTCCTGGATGCTGATGGCAGCGTAGTGATCGAGCGCATTGCCCTTGACACTCTCGAGGTCATTGATAATCTCGCCGAGGATATAGCTGAAGGAACTGGCAGGGGCCTGCACGACCTCGTTCTCCTGTTCGACACCTTCGCGTGAGAAAGGAACCGCATCGAAGGCGCGTATCAGATAGAAGTAGCAGAGTGAACGCAGGGCGGTCATCTCGGCAATCGTGGCGTTGACGTCGCTCATGCGGTATGCCGGGTCCTTCTGGCTGACGATAGGAGCTTTCTCGATGATGGTGTTACACTTATTGATGACGGTATAGAACGATGACCAGTCGGCATATTCGTTCGTCGTCAGCAGATTCTCGCGCAGAGCCTGATAGAGGTTCTCATTGTTCTGGACATCGGAGCCGGGAAAGATATTGTCGCTGCGGAGCTCGCCCCACACGATGCATCGACGAATGAAGGCATCGCTCTGCATGGAAGCGTAGCAGCCGGCTACCATCTGGTCAATATCGGCTTTCTCATTCCAGAAATTATCCTCGGTCACCTGGTCGCGAGGCGTTATTTCCAGGAAGTCGCCGCATCCTGTCAGCGCAAGACAGAACGCACCCAGCAATGCGCCGCTTTTTATAGTTTTATTTAGAGTTTTCATAGTTGAATGGATTGCGTGTTTAGAAACCAATAGTGAGACCAACGGTGTACGACTTGGAACGAGGTGTCTTCGAGTTGTCCGTCGTGACGCCATAGCCGCCATAGCCGATTTCGGGGTCAACACCCGAGTACTTGGTCAGGCAGAACAGGTTGTTGGCGCTGGCGTAGAAGTTGAGGGTCTTCATGTGCCAATTCTTCAACTTCTTCGGATCGAAGCTGTAGTTCAGCTGCAGGTAGTTCAGACGCAGGAACGTACCGTCCTCGACGAAGCGGTCGCTGATGAGGGTGTTGTAGTTCGAGCCGTTGCCGTACATGGCACGTGGAATCGAGGTCTGGTCGCCTTCCTTGCGCCAGCGGTAGTTAACAGCTTGGCTTTGGTTGTTGTTGCTGACCATGGATTCCATATCGAGGCGGGCCATGTTCAGGATGTCGTAGTCGATACGGTAGTTGAAGTTGGCGCGCAGTGCCCAGCGGTCGTAGTGCAGCGTGAAGCCGAAACCGCCGGTCAGACGAGGCAGCGAGTTGCCCAGGTAGACGAGGTCGAGCTGGTTGATGTTACCGTCGTGGTTGATGTCCTCGTAGATGGCATCACCGCCCTTGAAGTAGTAGCCCGAGTTGCTTTCGGTCTTGTAGCAGAAGCGCATCTGCACGGGGTCACCCTTGGCATCCCTGACATACTCGCCGCTGGCGCCGATGGCGATGGGGTAGGTGCGGCCTGCGTTGATGTATTCCTGCAGGACATTGGTGCCGTTGGCCTGATCGGCGCGAGCCAGATCACGGGCGGTGTTGAAGTTGTACTGATAGACGCCCTTGCTACGGAAGCCGTAGATAGAGCCGAACGGGTTGTTGACCTGTACGCGCTGCAGCACGCTGCGGTTACCTTCTGTCCAGTCACGGTTCAAGGATTTCAGCACGAGGGGATCCATCTTGGTGATGACGTTGCGGTTGTTGGCGAAGTTGACGTAGATATCGGTGTAGAACTTGCCTTTCTTGAGCAGGCGGTCGCCGTTGACCTGTACTTCCCAGCCTTGGTTGCGCATATCGCCGACATTCTTGTAGGCCAGACCACTCCAACCGTTAGAGGAAGGTATACCGACATTAGCCATCAGCATATCTTTTGTATCGCGCTGGTAGAGGTCTACGATGATCTTCAGGCGATCGTCGAAGAAGCCGAGGTCAATACCGAGGTTGTAGGTATAGATGTTCTCCCAGTGGAAGTCGGTGAGCTTCAGGCCGCTCGGATTCATGGAGCGGATATTGAGGTAGGTGCTGCCGGGGGAGTACATATTCATATAAAGGTAGTCTGCCGTGGGCGGGTTACCGACACGACCCCAACCCGGTCGGATGGCCAGCTGGTTCATCTTGGCTTTCTCGCGCACCACCTTCATCCAGGGCTCGTCGATGATGATCCACTTACCCGAGATAGCGGGGAAGATACCCCAGCGGCTGCGCGGACCGAACTTCGTGGTGGCGTCGGCGCGCATGGAGTAGGCCAGGACGTAACGTCCCTTGAAAGAGTAGTGAGCTGAGAAAGTGTAGTAGAGTGAACGCCATTCGCTGAAACCACTACCCATCTTCGTGACATTGGCTCCGGCCGTGACCGACTCCATGTGGTTGGGCAGGCGGTTGACGTCAGTGCTCTGGCTGCTGGAGCTTCCGCTGACGAGCTGGAAGCGTCCGAGCATACGCAGGTCGTGGTCTTCGTTGTTGAAATGCGGATGGAAGTTCAGCGTGTGTGTCGTCGTGAAGGCCAGGTTCTTGCGGCTGTAGTTGTAGGCCGTACCGTTGTTGTAATAGTTCGTGCTGAGCAGCGAACGGGGGAAGCTCTGGTCGGTGTAGTCATTGTAGACGTTCATGACGACACGTCCGTTGTAGGTCAGCTGGTGGCTGTCTTCGTCGAGGCCGAGCAGCTTGTACTGCAATTCCAGTTCAGGCGAGATATCGTAGGTCGTCTGCTGGTTCTTGGCATACTTGGCGCTGGCGAGCGGGTTGTGAGAGTTGCGCTGGTCGTCGAACTTGTTGCGATCATCTACGGAGAGCTGTCCATGGTTGGTGAACGCGTAGTCTGGTATGATGTAGTATTCGCCGGTGTTGTATTCGTTGCCATAGGCATCGCGCTCATAGCGATAGGGCGAGAGGTTAGGCATCTTGGTGTAGGCGATACCGAGCAGACCGTCATAGTTGCGGTTGTTCTTGGTGTATGTCAGCGAGAAGTTCGACAGGATCTTGATGCGGTCATTGACGTAGTAGTCGAGGGCCATACGTGTGGAGAAGCGGTTCAGCTTCTGCTCGATGATGGTACCCGTCTCATGGTCGTAACCGCCAGAGATGCGGAAGGTAGCCTTCTCGCCACCACCGGTGACGCTGACGTAGTGGTTCTGGCGCAGACCGTTCTTGCTGACGAGGTCGATCCAGTCGGTGTTCTTGTTGAACATGAGGAACTCAGAGTCGTTCTCGTTGTAGTTCAGCTCCTGTACGTCGCCGATGAATGTGCGCTGTTCGGGGTTGAAGTATTCTTCTTTGAGCAGCATCGTGTACTGGTCACCGTTAAGCAGTGCGATGCCCTTAGGCTGGTGGGTCATCGTGAGTTTGACCGAGTACGTGACCTGCGGCGTTCCACGGCGGCCGCGCTTGGTGGTGATCTCGATGACACCGTTAGCACCCTGTGAACCCCAGATGGCTGTTGCCGCAGCGTCCTTGAGCACCTTGATGTCCTCGATATCCTCGGTGTTGACGTTCAGCAACTGTGCAAACTTCTCGTCGTTGGCCGTAGCGGTGTCGAAGTCAGAGAGGTCTACGTTCCATACGTTGCCGTTGACGACGATCAGAGGCTCGTTGGAGGTCAGCGTCGACACGGTGGAAGCACCGCGGAGGCGCATACTCGTTCCGGCTCCGAGGTCACCCGAGTTGGCGACGATATCCAGACCTGCGATACGTCCTTGCAGGGCTTCGTCGACGGAGGTGATGCCGAGACCTTCGAATTCCTTTGCCGAGAGGCTCTGTGCCGAGAAGCTGACTTCACGCTCGGGAATCTCGAGGCCCGATGTCTTCAGCTTCTTCTGTGCCTTGACCTCTACGACGTTCATCGTCTTGGCATTCTCTTCCATCTTGATCTTGAAGACGGTCTTGTTGATGGGCAGCGTCTGTGTCTTGAAGCCCATATAGCTGAACTTTACCTTGTTCTTGGCGCTCTTGATCGGCAAGACAAAGTTACCGTTCATGTCAGTGACGGTCGCGTTGACCATACGGTTTGATGCGTCAATCTCGACCACATTCACGCCAGGGAGTACGTCGAAGTCATCGCTGACGGTACCGCTGATGCGTGAAATCTGAGCCATCGCCAGTGTCGAGACCAGCATCAGGCTTACGGTAATATAATATCTGAGTGTTTTCATCTTCTTCTGGTCTTAATAAGTGACGGCTTGGGCAGCCATTCAGGGTATTCAGGCTTGGGGAAGCCATCGGGCAGGAATTGCTCGTCGCTATACGAGAGGGCGCGGTCGATGAGGTGTACTACAGCGTATGCCGAGCTGTAGATGAGCTTGGCGCTGGTGAAGTAGTACTGTCGGCCCAGCAGGTTGCTGTCGTCGCCATCAATGACGTTAGCGGTCTGTCCGGTGAGGTCGGTCACACGCATGATGCGGTCGTGATTGCTGACGGTGAGTCGGCGGAAACGGTTCATGGCGGTGTCGAGGACCTGTGTCTCGTAGACGCCTGTCGAGTCAGCACCTCCGAGGTAGACGGATCCGTCCTGAATGTGGTAACGTACGAAGTTGTCGATGACGTCCTGAATACGGGCTTCGTAGTTCTGTGCCATGAGGTACAGCGAGTCGATCTCGGCATTGCGTTCGTCGGTGAGCTCGGCGTCGTGCTCGCGTTGGTAAATCTCCAACGCCTCACGGTAGTCGGCCCATTCGTCAGCCTGATCGACGGTCGGCAGCTTGCCGGCAGCTACGAGGCTCTGGATAGCTTCGTTCTTCGGGATGAAGGCGGTGTAATGGTAGTTGTTCATCAGGGTGATGGCCTGGTCGATGGTCGAGTGACCTTCGTATTGCGAACCGGGCTGTGTGACGAAGGAGCTGGTGCGCAGCAGGCGGGCGAACTCCTTGAACTCCGGGTGGTTCAGCGTGTCGTTCATCACCTTGAAGGGGCTTGTCAGTGTGCTCTGCGGGATAGAGTCGAGGATGTATGCTACGCCGTTACCGACCTCTGTCTGGTCAAATACCAATTCGGGATCAACAGGGATATATACGCCCATCTCGGCCTGGCGTGAGCCTGCGATGCCAGTCACCTTGCCGCCCGTGAACTGTACCTTGACCGGTCCGCCGGCCTTGTTCAGGTAGTATTCCTGTCCGGGGCGGAAGGTCTGTGCTCCGCGCTGACCGTGTACGACGATGATGTTATCAAGGATGTCACGCAAGCGGTTGTTGATCATGGCCATGGTCGGTGCCTGAGCGCGCACTTCTTCGTCGGTGATATGACCAAGCGAGTCGAGCTTGAAGGCCTTGGCGCTGACCGGCAGTGTCGTCTGGTCGGGGTCCACATAGAAGCGGAAGCCAAGGGGCGTCGATGTGGTGAAGGAGTAGGGGTCGATGTACTCGAGGAAGGGCTTGTCCTTCAGCTCGGTCATCTTCGTCTCTACATTGTCGCGGGGGATGAGGAAGCTATACGAGCTGCTCATGGAGTTGACGTACGACCGGTACTCACCGCTGACCGTCCACGTAGGGTGGTTCTCGTAACGCAAGTCGGCAATGGTGGTGTAGATGGTGTTCAGGTCCTCGTCGGAGCGTAGCACGCAGGGGAAGAATACCGACTGATGCTCGGGCGCGACGAACACCTTATTTAATTGATAGACGACGCCGTTGCAAGCCATGAAGCAGCTGTCGACGTCAGCCTTATCGATGCCCATCACCTCGGAGGCTGAGTTCTTGACCGACTTGAATTTGCTGGGCACGGTGTTGCGGAAGCTGACTTGCATACAGTTGTTGATGAAGTCGAGCACGACGTTGTCGGGTACGTTATGCCAGTCGTAGCCATATTTCGTACCGATGGCAGCGCCCGCACCGTGCAGGTAGCTCTCCATGAATTCGTTGGTCGGAACGAACATAGCAGCAGCATCCTCGGCCATCGTGTAGCGGTTACCACTGGTGTAGAGCACGTAGGTGTTCCATCCCGGGTCGAAGCTGATGCCGTTGACAGCACGTTCTGTCTCGATGACGGTCTTCAGGGCGTGGTTGCCCGAGTTGTTGAAGTAACGTTTGGTGAAGAGCGAGTCGCGACGTCCGTCCTGCTCCTGAACGGTCAGGAAATAAGGATAGCTGAAGCGGTCGAGCAGTTCGCTGAAGATGCTGAACTGAGGCTTCGTGTTGATGATCTCGGCCATGCTTTTCAGCTGTTCGGGCACATCCTCAAGGACATGAATATAACCGTTTTGGCAGGTGATGTCCTGCAGGTATTTTTTGCTCGTTCCGTCTGTCTCGACGTCTTTCTCGGCCCACTTGCCCTCGTTCATTGCGATGGGCAGACCGTTGACGTAGCTGCGTGAGGTGCTGCCATCTTCGTTCTTGATGGCGCCGTTGGTCAGCTTCTCCAGGTCTTCGCCGGTGATGTTGTTCTGCGACATGTATCGGGGCAGGAAATGCACCATCGGGGCAGCATCGTCGCTGTAGGAGCCATCCTGGATGTAGCGGTCGATGAGTTTGATCGAAGCGCGGTCGCGCACTGCGGCCCAGTAGTCAGTCTGGTTGCCTTCAGCATCTACGCGGTTGGGGTTGACGACGGGGAAATTCTCGTTGTAGACAACTTCCACAGAGTCAGTCACATCGACGCGAGATGCACGTCGGATGCAGGCGCCTTCAGTAGGAGGATTGCCCGCCGTGTTGCTGAGCAGTTCGATGAGGTAGGCGTTGTTGATCATCGCTGCCTTCAGGAGGTTCTTCTTCTCTGATTTGGGCAGTTGGTTGACCGACGTCAGTCCCCTCTTGGCAAGGTAACGGTTCCACGCCTCGTCATCTGCCACAAAGAGGGTCATACTACCTGAACGGCGCAGCAAGTCGGGATAGTTTGTTTCCGACAAGTCGGGGTCGTTGATGAGCGCTAAGGTCTGCTTGAAAGAACCTCGGCTCTCCAGCTCTTCGTAGATGCTGCTACCGAGCCAGGTGGGGGTGCCTGTGAGCAAGTCGTCTTCGCATGACGACAGCACAGTCCCTCCGCCTAAGAGCAGAAGAGCAGCACACGCGTAACTTGCGCTTTTGGCAAGTCTTCGCTTGAGAATACTGTTTTGCATGTTTCTATTAATGTTGATTACTTGATTTCTTTTTGGTTATGCCTACCCAGGCATGACAATGTTAGTTAGCAAACGGACGTATTCTGTCCTAATTGGTGTCAAAGTTACAACAAATTCCTAATCGCCGCACATTTTTTAGGTATTCTTTTATAAAATATGTTATGAAACATAAAAACACAGCCGTGTCTTTTAAGTCTCCTCGCCGCATGATGCACAGGATTTATATGGGCGACTTGAGCCTCCTAAGAGGGTACGACAAGTCTCTTAGGAGGGTACGACAAGTCTCCAAAGTTCATGAACATCCGCGACCAGTACCTCCTCGGCCTCCGTGCCCGCTACGCCTTCTGACATCCTCATAAACTCAAGGTTCATCAGACATTCTGAGTGATACGACTATAGCAGGTGGACTCATTTTACGCGATTTGCAATAATAAGCTTCACCCTTCACCATAGCCATTAATCGAAAGATTATCAATACGTTCCGAGGTGAACCTTCATTGCGGAAAGCTTCACCAAGCGTCACCCCTCTTGAAGCCACGAAGGCGTGGCACACGGTGGTTAATCTGTGAGATTGCGAGATTTGCGTAACTTCATCCAACGGTACCCCGGAGAGAGATCAGTGCCAGATCCGCAATCGAACGGTGAAGCTTGGTGAAACTTATGAAGACAAAGGTTCACCTCAGAACGTATTGATAGTCTTTTGATTAAGGGTTATGGTGAAGGGTGAAGCTTATTTCAGCTATTTTCTTTTTTTACTCATACGCCTATAGTCGCTCACCATCACATGTCCATTCGCTTACAGCCCTAGGCTTTTTGGCTTACACCCCTAGGCTTGTTGGCCCACACACCTAGGCAACTTTGTGTAGTCACCTAGGTATGAAAGCAATCATACTTAGGTGTGAAAGCGAAAACACCGGAGTGTGTGGCGAAACACGCCTTGGTGTTGTTCTTTGAACGTTAAAGCTCTGTAAGAGAAAGCGTTTAGTATTGCTCGTTCTCGTTGGGGAAGTCGCTGTTCTTGACATCGGTGACGTACTGTCCGATGGCATCGGTCATGACCTCAAACAGGTTGGCGTAGCGTCGCAGGAACTTGGGCGAGAAGCCTTGATTCATCCCGAGCATATCATGTACGACCAGCACTTGTCCGTCGCAAGCCCCGCCGGCACCGATGCCGATGACGGGTACGGGTATGCTCTTCGTGACTTCTTCAGCCAGCTTGGCCGGTATCTTCTCGAGCACGATGGCAAAGCATCCGACCTCGGCAAGCGCCTTGGCGTCAGATTTCAGCTTGGCAGCTTCGCCCTCTTCCTTGGCACGCACGGCGTAGGTGCCGAATTTGTTGATACTCTGAGGTGTCAGTCCGAGGTGGCCACAGACGGGAATGCCGGCTTCGAGAATCAGCTTGATAGCGGGGATGATTTCCACGCCACCCTCCAGCTTCAGGGCGTCGCAGCCCGTCTCTTGCATGATGCGGACGGCATTGCGGACGGCATCCTGAGGGTCCACCTGATAGGTGCCGAAGGGCATGTCGCAGACGACGAGCGCACGTTTGACACCTCGGACAACGCTGCGGGCATGGTAGATCATCTGATCCAGCGTGATGGGGAGCGTGGTCACGTTGCCGGCCATCGTATTGGAAGCGCTGTCGCCGACGAGAATGACGTCAACGCCTGCGCCGTCAACGATGCGAGCCATGGAGTAGTCATAGGAGGTGAGCATGGCAATCTTCTTGCCACTCTGTTTCATTTCAAAGAGGCGATGCGTGGTCACTTTGCGCGTATCGTCCACTAAATATCCTGCCATTTTCTTCTTATTAAATAGGTGTATTAGAAATATTTTTTGTAAAATTTGGGTGCAAAGGTACACAATTCCCATAATATTCACTATCTTTGCACGCAATTTTATTCAAAAAAGATGTCAGAAAAGGCCAAACATGACGATACGACACTTGATCACGTGCTGAAATATACTGGATTATTCGGTGGCGTGCAGGGGATAAATATTCTCATCGGTGTCGTTCGCAACAAGCTTGCATCCAAGATTCTCGGTGCTGCCGGCCTTGGTCTGCTGGGCTTATACAATGCCTTTGCCGATTTCATCAACAGCTCTTCCAATCTCGGCCTGCCCATCTCTTCCGTACAGCGGCTTTCTGAGTTGTTCGAGCAGGGCGATGCCTCTGCCATCCGTTCCTTCATCTCTGTCGTTCGCACCTGGTGCCTCTGGTCCTCGTGTCTTGCGGTCGTTCTTTGTCTCGTCGCAGCTGTCTTCAAGGATCCTACGCTGGCGCTGTTGGCTCCGATGCTGGTCGGCGTCATCATCACGGGCGGCGAGGTCTCGTTGCTCAAAGGCTTGCGTCGCCTTCAGCGTGTGGCCGTTGTCTCCCTGCTTGCGGCCTTGATGACGTTCTGTTTCACCATCCCCTTTTTCTGGCTGATGGGCACTCGCGGCATCATCCTCTCGCTCGACAGTTCAGCCTTGGCGGTCATGGTGGTCCATCTGTGCTTCACGCTTCCGCTTTATCCTTGGCGCGTGTCCCCCTTCTCCCGCGAAGTGTTCCGTGCTGGCCTTCCCCTGCTGCGCATAGGTATCCCTTATGTGCTGACGGGTGTCATCGGAGCCGGTGTCTCCGTCCTTCTCCTGGATTTCCTCAAGGAACATAGTTCCGAGGCCACGCTGGGTTACTATCGTGCCGGCTACACCATCATGGTGACCTATGCCGGCATCATCTTCACGGCCCTTGAGCCCGACTATTTCCCCCGCTTGTCAAGCGTCAACCACGATGTCGTCCGGCGCAACCTGACCATCAACCGCCAGATCCGCGCCTGCCTGCTGCTGCTCTCGCCGATGCTCATTGTGCTGATCGTGTCGATGCCCATACTGCTCCCCCTGCTCTACACCGAGGAGTTCCTGCCCGCTGTCGGCATGACGGTCTGTGCAGCTTTCTATATGTTCTTCCGCTGCCTCTCCGTTCCCATCGCCTATATGGCTCTGGCGCGCGGCGATTCCAAGATGTATATGATCATGGAGACCGTCTACGACCTCTTCCTGTTGGCCGCTATCGTCGGTTTCTACCTCCTATGGGGCTTGAATGGCATAGGTGTCGGCCTCTCGGCGTCTGCGCTCTTCGATTTCATCCTCGTCGGCTCTTGCTACCGTCGGCTGTATGCTTTCCGCCTCGAACGCTCCACATGGTATCACACCCTCGTCCAAGGGCTGTTGCTGGGCTCTGCCGTCCTGGCATGCCTCCTGCTTCCTCCCGTCTGGAAATATATAGCCGGTTCTGCCCTCTTCGTTCTATCCCTGGCCTGCAGCTATCGTGTTCTGCTGCGTGAGTCCCACCTCGTCCAACGTCTTCACCAACGCTTCCTTCATCGCCGATGACAGCCATCTCCGTCCTTGTAGCAGCCTACAATGCCGCTTCGACCCTTCCGCAATGCCTTGACTCGCTCTGTCGTCAGACGTTGCAGGAGATTGAGGTGTTCTGCATCGACGACTGTTCCACCGACGGCACGCTGGCTCTGCTCAACGACTATGCCGCCCGTGACCCTCGTATCAAGGTGCTGCGGACGCCCGTCAACAGCGGCCATGCTGTGGCACGCAACTTGGCTCTTCAATACATTACATCCCCCTACGTGTTGATGGTCGATGCTGATGACTGGCTCTCGCCCGATGCCCTCGAGTCGGCCCTTCAGGTCTTCAACACTTACCCCCATACCGATGCCGTCGTCTTACACCTTATATATAATAATGGCGTTGACGAGCACGAGCATCTGTTGCCGGAGGCTTTCAGCCAGGGCGCCGCACTCACGGGCGAAGAAGCCTTCCGCCTGAGCCTCGACGCATGGCAGATCCATGGCCTCTATGTCATCAGGTCGGCTATCCAGCAAGCCTATCCCTACGACGCCACATGCCGGCTCTATAGTGACGAGAACACCACCTTCCTCCATTATCTGCATTGCCGCGAAGTCCGTTGCTGCGAAGGCCGCTACTACTATCGCCGCCATGAGTCCTCACAGACGTTGCGCTTCAGCCTGCTCTGGTTCGATCGTATAGAAGCCGACCAGAGCCTCCTCTTCGCCCTGCGCAAGGAGACGGTTGCAGAGCCCGTCCTTCGCCGCTTCGAGGTCGTACGCTGGTACAATTTCCTCGGATGCTATCGCCTCTATCTTCGCCGTCGCGACGAGATCCCCGTTGCTGACCGTCCAGCCTTGCTCGGGCGATTTGCTACCGCACTTCACACCTTCCGTCCCTCGCGTCTGCCGCTGCGTTGCCGATGGAAACCGGGCTACTGGCTCATGCTCAGCACCCGATGCTTTGACTGGCAGCAGAAGGCTTACGTCTGTCTCTGGGAGCGTGCGCTCAAGCCCTTGCTCTCACGCCGTCGCAAAGACGTCGGGTTAGCTTAAGTTGATTGTATGATTAAATGACATCACATATTCTTCTCATGAAAAAGATTCTGTCTATTGTTGCTTTGCTCGTGTGGATCGTACCGGGCTTTATGCGTGCTGCACTTGTCGCAGACCGCGAGTATTTCATTGTCCACAGCGTCTACGACAAGGCGCTGGGCAGCAGCGAAGATGGGGCTGCGCCGGCTCTCTCTGATTTCGTGGCCACTCATGCCGCCGACTATATCTTCGTAGCAGAGTCGTCGTCAGCGGCAGGATATGTGCTGCTGAAACAGAAGAGCACAGGCCGCTATCTCGCCGCCAGCACCTCCAACAGCTATTCCGTCGTCTTCCAGTCCGCCAAAGGGACGGCCGATGCTTACCTCTGGCGTGCCGACGAAGGATTCGACCATCAACTCGTCAACAAGCGCAACACCTCTCGGCGCCTCGGTATCGACGGTGGTCACAGTGGCGACGACTACGTGAGCGTCTATTATGACAAGAACCGTGGTTCCCATGCCCTGTTCCATATCGTTCCGGCCATCAATGATGACCTCACGGCATCCTTGCGGGCTTTCGTCTCGCCAGACTATACCAGCGCCATCGGAACGACGGCCGTCGACTACTATCAGGTCTACAACACCACCATCGAGCGCGACGATGCCGTCGACATCCATGTCCGTGCCAATGCCAACGCGGTCGTGGGCACTTCCTCGCGCATCAATCTCAAGAGCCTGTCGACATGGCTCATCTTTGACAATATCACTCCTTCCGACGTCATCAGCAAATACCTGCGTTACGTCAGGATCAATGGCATGACGGCCACCAACGGTTCCAACTGCCGTGTGGCCATCTACCTCAACGGCGCCGCCGTCATCCCCTTGCGCGCCGGCTCTTCGCTGGTTCCGATGACCATCTACAGCGAGCCGAATCTCGAAGGGGCGTCGTTCAACGTTACGGCCTCCGACCACACCACCATGAGCAGCCGCAACAATACCACGCGCAGCTTCATCCTTCGACGTGGCTATATGGCTACCGTGGCCACCGATACCAAGGGTGGCGGCTACAGTCGCGTCTATGTCGCCGATCATGCCGACCTCGTTGTCAACACGCTGCCGACCGCCCTCGACCGTCGTATCTCATCCATTCATGTACGTCCGTGGCAATATGTTTCCAAGAAAGGGTGGTGCAGTACGACAGGCCAGAGCGCCAACCAGACGGAGTGCAATAAGGTTCGTGCGACGTGGTTCTACACGTGGAGTGCCGACCGTTCGTCGACAGATAATCTCGAGTATGTCCCCATCCGCCAGCACATCTGGTGGCCGTCGATGTCTACTATCAATGGTTTCGAGAGCACAGCAGCGCTGAGCATCAACGAGCCTGAGCATAGCGAGCAGCACAACAGCTGTGACTGCGGAGGTGCCGTCGATGCCTGGACGGCGTGCACCAAGACCCCCGACTTTCTGGTCTCCGGAGCCCGCATTGGATCACCTGCGCCGACCGACGCCAGCTGGCTGACCGAATATATCGGTCATGTCGACGATATGGCTTACCGTTGCGACTTTGTTGCCTTCCATGCTTACTGGGGTCCCAACGAGGCAAACGGCGCCTCAGCTTGGTACAACCGTCTGAAGAGCATCTACGACAGCACGAAACGTCCCATCTGGATCACCGAATGGAACTATGGAGCATCGTGGACGGCCGATATCTCCAGTAATCAGTATGAGGAAGTACGTAAGAACGTACAGTCTATTGTCGAGATGCTGGACACCTGCAGCTTCGTAGAACGCTATGCCATCTACAACTGGGACACTTGGTATCGAGCCATGATCGACTGGGACAACGGATGGGTCACGCCGGCAGGGCAGGTCTACCGCGACACACGCTCCACCTTCGCTTACAATGCCAAGATGCAGAAGGTCCCGAACTGGTGGGCTCCGTCTGCCAAGACACCTTCCTTCGAGATGACACTCAACGAAGCCCAGCACAAGGTCAGCTTCAGCATCACCAACCCCAATGCCGACATGACCGCTTCGCTGGCCGTCCAACGCCTTCTCGATGATGGCTCATGGGAGACCGTGGGCGAGATCACAGACCGCTGGCGCTTCGATTCTCAGACCTTGAACATCTCCAATATCGACGCTTCCGCCTTCGATGCCGCTTCCTCCACCTTCCGTGTCGCCGTGACGACGCTCCTGGGGGCTACCGTCTACAGCAGCTCCTCGTTCGGCCTGCTCGTGAATCCCACCATTGAGACCTCTTCAAAGTCTGCTGTCGAGGGATGGACGCTGAGCCGTGAGGCAGCCAATGGCTACACCAAGAGCACCGGTGACACCTACTTCGAAGTGTGGGACGCAACGGCGGCTAACATCAATTTCGATTATGCCCAGACGCTCACCGACCTCGAGCCCGGCATATACAGCCTCTCGGCACGCGTCTTCAACACAACGGACCGCGTCAGCGGAGCTACGGTCAATGGTGCCGTGGGTCTT
>CAMOSA010000037.1 GCA_946624335.1 uncultured Prevotellaceae bacterium | reverse complement strand
ACAATCATCTTGGTGTTCATGCCCATGCGCGTAAGGAACATCTTCATCTGGGCGGGCGTGGTGTTCTGCGCTTCGTCGAGGATGACCACGGCGTCGTTGAGCGTCCGTCCGCGCATGAAGGCGAGTGGCGCAATCTGTATGATGTTCTGCTCCATCATCTCGTTGAGCTTCTGCCGCGGTATCATATCTTCGAGCGCATCGTAGAGCGGCTGGAGGTACGGGTCGATCTTGTCTTTCATGTCGCCCGGCAGGAATCCGAGCTTCTCGCCAGCCTCCACGGCGGGTCGTGAGAGTATGATGCGTCGGACCTCTTTGTTCTTCATCGCGCGTACAGCCAGTGCTATGGCGGTGTAGGTCTTGCCTGATCCTGCCGGTCCGATGGCGAAGACCATGTCTTTCTGTTCGAAGGCGCTGACGAGCCGTTGCTGGTTCTCGCTTCGTGCAGTGATGGGCTTTCCGGTGACGCTGAAGACGAGAGCTCCGCTGATGCCGTCGCGCTTTGTGCGCTCGCCTTTTATGATGTGCAGGATATCCTCCTCGCTGAGGCTGTTGTATTTCACGCAGTGTCGCTGCAGGCGTTCCAGGCCTTCATCAAAGGCACACAGCTCCTCTTCGTCGCCCATTGCCTTGATGACATTGCCTCGGGCTACGATGCGCATCTTCGGGTAAAGCGCCTTGAGCATTTGCATATTGGTGTTGTTGACACCGTAGAAAATGACGGGGTCAGCTTCCTCAAGGATGAAGTGTTTTTCTGTCATGTCGTTTCTTTTTCGGCGCAAAGATAATGTTTTTTCGGGTGTAAACGTGCAAAGTGGACAGGAAAATTGTGATTATATCATCGATTTTGTTTATCTTTGTGCCCGAAATAGATAAAAGAAGTAGTGATAAAGCTTAAGAAAGACATATTTCTGAAGATAATCTGCGCCATCGTTGGCGTGCTGTTCGTCGTGAGGCTGATATGGCCGGAAGTCGCCCGAAACAGCGAGCCGCAGGATCATGTGTTGGCCGACTCGCTGTCGCGTGCTGCGGGCGAAACCTTGTCGGCCGTAGGTGATGGCGTGGATGAAGAGCCCCTACAGCCTGTTGCTTTCCAGGAGGCATCTCGTGACGAGGACTTTGTCCGTGATAGTATTCGTCGGGTATCAGCCTCTCCTGTTGCGTTGCTGCCCGTCGCTGCTGTGCCGCGTCTCGATTTCTCTTCACGCCACCGCATCTACAGCGTCTCTTCTTATCGCGACTGTTTCCCCGATGTTCAGGACGTGCACTATCCTGCGGCCTTGGTCCAGGGCGTCCGGCCTGTTGCCGACCGTCTCGATGCCGAGCGACGCAAGCAGGACCTGCTCTTCGTAGGCGCGAACCCTTATTATGTCATCGACCCTTCAATGAATCGGAGCATTCCCTATCTCGTGCCTAAAGCCAGTCATCTGCTCCAGCACATCGGCCGCCGCTTCCTCGACTCGCTGGCGGTCAAGCAGATCCCGCTGCATAAGATCATCGTGACCAGCGTGCTACGCACTGAGGACGATGTGGTGCGGCTGCGTCGCATCAACGGCAACACTTCCGAGCAGAGCTGCCATCGCTTCGGAACCACTTTCGACATCTCTTACAACCGTTACCATACTGTTGCACCGCCTGACGATCCAGACCGTCGCGCCGTGCGCAACGACTCGCTCAAATTCATCCTCTCCGAGGTGTTGCGCGACGTGCGCCAGCAGGGCCTTTGCTATGTCAAGTACGAGGTGAAGCAGGGCTGCTATCATATCACCGTCCGCTGACTTCGCCCGATCCTGGCCCTTTCCCCCTCTTATTTAATATAGCAGTTGCCACAAAGCCCATTAATAATCCCATTAATGGCCATGAATTTATTTAGGTACTGATATAGCAGTTGCCACGAAGCCCATAAATAGTCCCATTGATGGCTATGAATTTATTCAGGTAATGATATAGCAGATGGCACAAAGCCAGAGAATAAGCCCCGGAGGGGCTCTCCCACAGTCCATTCTCCATTCTTTAAGTTCCATTCAATCTTCCATATATATTGTTGAAGATTGACGTTTCTATTTACGCTGATTGACGTCAAAGACACCACCGTTCACAGCTCGTTATTTGTCGTCCGCTCGGCGCTTGCGACGCTTCTTGAGGTATCAAGCGTCACCCTTCGGGATGCCGAGCGGACACTTCAAGAATCTCCGTCAATCCATTTCGTCAATCCATTCGTCAATCCATTCGTCAATCTACTAAAATAACGCCCAACCGCTATATTTACCCCCTAAAAAATACCACTTATTTGCATTATTTTGGTATTTATTTGCCATTTTCAGGCCACTAATGAGCACTTTTGGATATTTATTTGCACAAAAAAGGGCCTAATTTAATTTTTCAACACGGCAATTTATGCTAAAAAACGCAATAAAACGCTAATTTAACGGCAATAAAATTGACTCAATTGCCATATAATCAGCCATGTAACTGAATTTTGCACAAAATCCCAGAAAAAAACTCTCACGCGTAAACTCCATCCTCCCCTCCGTTCGACTCATCCCACCCCTCCCTCCCCTCCGCCCATCCCGTCTCCCTCATCCGCCCATTCCGTCTCCCTCATCCGCCCATCCCGTCTCCCTCATCCGCCCGTTCCCGTCCCCCCTCATCCCCCTCATCTGCCCGTCTCGTCCCCCTCATCTGCCCGTCTCGTCCCCCTCATCTGCCCGTTCCCGCCGTCACGCCTATGCATCATTCCCTCAACATATAGCCCTTCCGCCTCCTACGACCATTCGTTCCGCCTCCCACGTCTAGTCGTTCAGGGTGGCCCACCTTGGTGATCCACCCAGAACGGCTATATGTGTAGCCCTCCACAGCCAGCTGCATCCGTCCACACGGCCAGCTGCATCCGTCCACACGGCCAGCCCTTAAGCCCACATCTCCCAGCCACAACCGCCCACGCAACCAGCCTCATTCGACCCACAACCAGCCTCATCTCCCCTCTCCAACCGAGTAGACACATCTCGCGGGAATCTCCAGCTCTCGATCACCTGGAATCTCTCATGACCGGAACGGCAGGAGAGCAGTACATATATATATAACTCAACTTTCGAATGTTTTTAAGAACATCCGAAACCTAAAATATATATAGGTCTATCCGTTCGTATGATAAGACCCCGTCAAATGTTAAAGAAGTATAATCTTTAGCAACGCTTAAACTTTTCCTAATTCGGGGTGTCATATTGTCGTAGTGCGCCTACAGAACCATTATCAAGACCCTTATAAATAAGTTTACATTATGAAAAAGTCTATCATTATTACACTGGCTTTCATCGCCGCAGTCTGCGTGAACGCCAATGCTCAGAATAACAACCGTGATTCACGGCGTGCCGAGATGCAGGCACGCATGACCGAGCGTCTCATCAAGGACCTGAAGCTCACAGACGAGCAGAAAGCCAAGTTCGAACCTATTTATGCCAACTATCAGAAGGAACTCGCAGACCTGCGTCAGAACCAGACACGTGAGCAGGCAGACCAGCAGAAGAAGGAGCTGACCGACGCCGAGGCTACGGCGCAGCTGCAGAAGGTCTTCTCGCGTCAGGCTGAGCAGATCCAGCAGTCGCAGCTCCGTCTTGATATCCAGAAGAAATACTGTGCAGAACTCTCCAGCGTGCTGACCCCTCAGCAGCTCCTGCGGGTGTTCTCGCCTCAGATGAATCGTGGACGCCAGGGTAACCAGCAGGGTGGCCGTGGCGGCGGCTTTGGCGGTGGCCGTGGTGGCGGCTTCGGCGGCGGTCCTCAGGGCGGCGGCTTCGGCGGCGGAGAATTCTGAGCCAAACATGACTAAAGCATTTCATACACACATTATATACTTATAACAGACCAGTAAGACACGACTGAATTTTTTTGATTTGTTGATTGAATGCCCATCCTCTCGATGGGCGGAAGACGGGCACAACTCGCGAGAGCAGTGCCCGCCTTTGCGTTGCTAAGCTCGAAGTCTCACGTGCAGACGAGTACATTTTTTTAAGAAAAAGTTGTGCAATTTATTTTGTTTTTCGGACAATAAGCCGTACCTTTGCGCCGTATTCACTTTATATCCTTAATTAATTATCCAAATTCTATGAGAAAGATTTACTCGTTATTGTTTGCCTTTCTGTCATTTGCAGGTCTGGCAAACGCACAAGTTGTGTTCGACTTCTCGACGGATGATGCCTACACCCTTTTCGGCTTGAGCGGCTTCTCGTCAGCTCCTCAAGGTCAGCCTGCTGTGACGGATGGCGACATCACCTCTGACGTGTCCACGACCTCCGCAGATGTGACTGTGACGGTTTCTGCCAATCCCAGTGGCACGGTCAACCGTATGTGGACAGGCTCCATGCGTCTTTATGGCGGTACACTGACTGTCTCGTCATCGAGCAAGGCCATCACTGCCATCAAGTTCGTCCTCAACAGCAACAAGTGGGGCGCCAACAACACTGCCGACAGCGGTACGCTTGATCCCGGTTCATGGACGGGCAACGCCTCTTCTGTCGTCATCACCATTGCCGCCAACACCCAGATCAAGAAGATTGAGGTCTATCAGGTCGGCGACGATGCTCCCGTCACCATCGACTGGACCAGCTCGGCTACTGCTCCCCTGACCGTCGCTCAGGTGCTTGAAAAGGGCGCACAGCTCGAAGCAGGCGCTGACAGCGGCAAGGAAGTCTATGTCAAGGGTAAGATCTCTCAGATCACAGAGATTGGTACTGTCAACGAGTCCACTGGTGAAGCTTATGGCAATGCTACGTACAGCATCTCCGATGACGGTTCCACTTCTTCCGAACTGGTTGTGTTCCGTGGCTTTGGCCTCAATGGTGCTAAGTTGGCTCAAGGCGACATCAAAGTCGGCGACGAAGTCGTCGTTGTCGGTAAGATCAAGAACTTCAAGAACCAGGACGGCTCCACAACCCTCGAAGTCAACCAGGGTAACAAGCTCTACAGCCTTAATGGTCAGACGGGTGGTGATGATCCCGTCAATCCTGATCCTCAGGTCGAATACAACGCACAGGGCGACGGCACTTTTGCTAACCCCTATAACATCGACGCTGTTCGTAATTTCAACGCTCAGTCCACTTCCGAGGCTGTTCAGACTGAAGTCTGGGTGAAGGGCGTTGTCTTCGGTTATATTACCAGCAGCACGCTCTCTGACAAAACCATTCGTACAGCTCCCGGCGATGGCGAGGAAGTGACGAAGTCCAACATCGTGCTCATTGATGCTTCACACAACGATGCCACGGCTATGCCTAATCTCGCCTTCATGGCTCCTGTCAACCTCCCGACTGGCGATGTTCGCGATGCACTCAACCTTGGCGACAACAGCAACCTGATAGGTCAGACCGTCTGGGTTTGCGGCGATGTCCTCAAGTACATGGGCGTTTCTGGTCTCAAAAACGTCAAGAAGTACAGCCTCGACGGTACGAATATCCTGCCCACCAGCGGTGATGATCCCGTCAATCCTGATCCTCAGCCCGGCGAAGGCACCGGCACAGGTACGGTCGACGATCCCTACAACTTCGTAGCTGCCAACAGCGTTGCTGCCGCCCTCGAGAGCGGTGCCAAGAGCGAGGTTGTCTACGTCAAGGGTAAGATTTCCGAGATCAAGTATAGCTTCGATGCTCAGCACGGTACGGCCACCTTCTTCATCACCGACAACGGCGAGAAGGCCGACAACCAGTTCCAGGTCTACAGCACCTACTACCTCGGCAACCGCGCTTGGGCCGAAGGCGACACCCAGATTCAGGTTGGCGACGAAGTCGTCATCTGCGGTAAGATCGTCAACTATAATGGCACGACGCCTGAGACCTCAGCCAAGGAGAGCTATATCTATTCTCTTAACGGTGTTACCGACGGTGGCGAGACTCCTCAGCCCCAGTATCTTGAGCTTCCCAGCATCGCACGTGCCAAGGCCGCTGCCACCAATGCCGGCAATGGCATAGACGTTATCTTCAAGGCTAATGACCTGCTCGTCACCTACGTCAACGGCAAGAGTGCATACGTCTTTGACGGCACTGATGGCCTGTTGCTCTACGCTAACGATGCCGCTACCAACGCTGTCATCAAGACTGGCGACAAGGTTACGGCCGACTTCAAGGGTCAGCTCAAGGTTTACAACGGTCTGACGGAAATCGCTGTCGCTGCCATCGAGAACCTCACCGTCAACTCCAGCAATAACGCCGTTACACCGCAGGAAGTCACCATCGCCGACATCACCAACAACTTCAGCGACTACGAGAACGAGCTCGTCACCATCAAGGAACTCACGCCTGCTGCTGACGCATGGACCAACCGCAACCTCGTCTTCACCGACGACAGCGACAACGAACTCACCGTGCGCGACAACTGGAATGTGGGCACAACCCTTACCTTCAACACCAGCACCGCTTACAGCGTCACCGGTCTCGTTGCCATCTACGCTAACGCTTCCGGCACCACCGTACAGCTCTATCCGCGCGCTGCCGAGGACCTCGACAATGGTCAGGCTCCCGTCGTCTACGAGCCCGAGGGTGAAGGTCTCCTCGCTAATGCCTACACGGTCAATGATGTCCGCCATCTCGGCCTGCTCAAGCCCGATGCCGGAGCTCCCGAAGGCTGGGTCACTGGTTACATCGTAGGTTATGTCAACGGACAGAGCTATAACAATGGCTGCATCTTCTCCAACGAAGCACCCGCTGCTGCCGCCGCCACACGTGCCGACGACCCCATGGTCTCCAACACCAACATCCTGCTGGCTGACGATGCTTCATGCACCGATCCCGCACAGTGCATCCCCGTCCAGCTGGCCAATAAGTACGGTATGCGTGAGGCCCTCAGCCTGCGCGACAACCCCAGCCTCCTCGGTCAGAAGGTATGGATTGAAGGCACACTGACGCCTTACTTCTCTGTGGCTGGCATCAAGGACGTCGTTGACTGGAGCTTCGACGGTCAGAACTACGTGACGCGCATCAACGCCGTCAACGCCGCAGCTGCCGACGCACCAGTCTACACCGTTGCCGGTCAGCGTATCAACGCCATCGCCAAGCCAGGCCTCTACATCATCGGTGGCAAGAAGGTCATGGTGAAATAACAACAGATAACTCCGGGCAGAGACTCATCAGCCCTCTGCCTCATCAACAACCTTTGTGCAGGTATGCTCCTTATCTGGAGTGTACCTGTACTTTTTTTTAGGTGAAAGGCGTAAACAGATGGAGGTGAGTACGTGAATAGACGTAAGGGGTTCTGCGTATGGTCGCTCGGATGTGATCGAATAGACGTGTGACGCTTTACGACTATAGGGTTATGGGCTACAAAAGAAAAATACCAATACAAGTCGCCCATAACACATAGGCCCTCGAGTCCGAGAGCCTAAGTGATGTCGATCGTGTCTGTCTATTCGTTGGGTGTACTATCTTATCTGTTCTTTCGGAATGAGGCCGTAGTCGAACATGACTTCAGAGTGGTTGCGCCAGTTGAGCTCACGTTGAATGAGGCGGCCGGTGGCACGGTCGTAGGTCTCGCGGTAGATACGTGAGCGGCGGTAGAACTTGCCGTCCTCCTCAAGGTGGAAATGGTGGTCCTCTTCGGCGAGACGGTAGGTGGAGGGGAAGGGGACTGTGGTGAGCAGCTCGGCACGGAGGATGTCGCCGTCGCACCATGTGCGCAGCTGCACTGGTTGCTGCGTGTCGTTGCGGAAGCGCAGGTCGATGAAGTTGTAGTTGACCGAGGTGCCGGCGCTGTAAGGGTGACGGATGCCGCCTGGGTCGGGAGCCAGGGCGTCGGAGTGGTGGTGGAGCTCGACGATGGTCATGGGCGAATGGAGCATGACGAGGCAGATGGTGTTGGCCAGGTTACACAGCCCACCGCCCACGCCGGCCTGCAATCGTCCGTTGACCAATACGCGTCCTTCGGCAAAGCCGTTGCTGCGTGAGGTGCGGCCCACGAGATGCCAGAACGAGAACGTCTCGCCGGGGCGGATGACGACGCCGTCGATGCGGCTGCAGGCCAGACGTATGTTGTCTGCCTTGTTGCTCTGCAGCTGCGGGTCAATACCCGGTCCGCGTTTAATCATGTCGTCTTCGTGCGACGCCACGGTGACGGGCAGGTGATCCGCCTGTCGCACGTCGGCGAAGCGAATGTTGCTCAGGCGGTTCTGCAGCCACCGCTTCAGCCGTTCCTTCTGCAGCGAGATATAATAGGTCGTCGGACTGATCTCACAAAATAGCCGTCTCTTCTGTGCCATAATCGGTTCACATTGCATGGTTACGGCGGCAAAGATAGTAAAAAAGACGTTACGGTAAGCTCAATCAGGGATAATTTTTTCATGATTATCGTATCACCAAAGAGACCCACAGGCCCTCCGCTCCAGACCCCCTCTCCGCTCCCCCTCAAGGGGGAGAACGGTATGTTTTGCTAATAGCCTTCTTTACTTGACGGTATGTGTTGCTTATCGTCCTCTATACTTGACAGGTGACCGTTCTCCCCCTTGAGGGGGAGCGGAGAGGGGGTCTAAGGGAACTGTAGCGTGAAAAAGGTTGAAAAAGGGTGGGGGGAGGAGAAAAAACAGGCGCTCACGTGCGGCGTGTCAATAAAAAGTTGTACCTTTGTGGCCGAACAGCTAACAAAGACGATGAAAACAACAGATAATGTATCGCGCCGTCTATGGCTCGCCAAGGGGCTGCTCTGGGGATGTATACTATGTCTCGCAGGGCAGGCTCAGGCTGTAGACCTCAAGACATATTATGTCAAAGCCAATGGCAAGCGCGGGGCTGAGCTGAAGACAGCCATGTATCAGACGATTCATAGCCATACGAACATCGGCTATGACGGTTTGCTGGAGGCCTATCACGAGTCGGACCGCCGTGCTGACGGTAAGTTGCGTGACTGGTATTCCAATGCCACGAACTATGTCATCGGCGGACCTGCAGAGAACCATGCCTACAAGAAGGAGGGCGACGGATACAACCGCGAGCACCTGGTGCCGCAGAGCTGGTTCGGCAGCGGTGAGATGAAGAGCGATCTCGTGCAGGTGGTGCCTACCGACGGCTATGTCAACAACCGCCGTGGCAACTATCCTTTGGGCGAGAACGATGGCGGCACTTATCAGTCCATCAACGGCTACTGTAAGCTCGGTGCCTGCACCTACCCCGGCTTCACAGGGCAGTGCTTCGAGCCTAATGACGAAATAAAAGGTGACATCGCACGCGTCTATTTCTATGTGCTTGCTTGCTACGAGAACTTGCATCCCAATTGGACGAGCGGCAGTGCGGGTCAGGTCTTCGACGGCCAGAAGTATCCGGGCTTGAAGTCATGGGCGTTGAAGATGTTCCTCAAGTGGGCCAAGCAGGATCCTGTCGATGACGTGGAACGTGCCCGCAATGAGGTGGTCTATGCCAAGCAGAAAAACCGTAACCCCTTCGTCGACTATCCTTCGCTCTGCGAATATGTCTGGGGCGACAGCATCGCCTATGCTTTTGACGTGACGCAGCCGCATGGACAGACGGGCTATGACCCGGGTGACAATCCTGATAACCCCGATAATCCCGATAACCCTGACAATCCCGATAACCCTGACAATCCCGATAACCCGGATAACCCCGACAATCCTGAAGCCACCTCTGGCACGATAGACTTTGCCAAGCTCATCTGGACGTCGGCCACACATCCCACCTATGGCGAAGGCTTTACAGCCACAGCCAATGGCCTGACGATCAGCTACTACAAAGCGACTTCCACCGTTACGCCCATCTCCGTAGAGAGCGCAGGAGGCCATATCCGTTTCTACGATAAGTCCGTCTTCATGATTGAAGGTGCCGAGATTCTCGGCGTGACGTTCTACGACAATGGCGGCTCGAAGAGCGACTGCAGCATCCTCATCGACGGCAGGGACTACACGTTTGATGCCGATAAGAAGATCACGTGGACGGGTTCTATGCGTCCCTTCGTCTGCACGGCCAGCAAGCAGATCCGTATGTCCACGATGGATGTCGTCGTGAGAAAGAGCGGCGACGAGGATGCCCTCTCGCCCAACTTCATGTCGCCCGTAGCCGGCCCAACCGCCGTCTTCGACAGCCATGGGCGCTATGTCGGCAGTACCATTCCCCGTCAGCGTGGCGTCTACGTCATTCGTCAGGCGGGCAAAATCTATAAAATCGCTAAGTAAACATGAATAATGTAAAGAAACGTATGCTCGCAGCCGTCACAGTGGCCCTCGTCGCCGTGGCGCCCATGGCGGCTCAGGGCGTTGACCTCAACACCTACTACGCCGATGCCCTCGGCAAGAAGAAAGCCGAACTCAAGACGGCGATGCACGACATCGTCAGCAAAGCCACGGTGCTCGATTACGGCGGCGGCAACGGCAAGACGTGGTTCGGCTTTTACAATACCGACCGCTTCGGGTCCAACGAGGTACGTGACCGCTATAGCAACGAGCATCATTATTTCAGCTCCTCCAACCCCTACTCGGCCGTCTCGGGCATGAATATCGAGCACGCCGTGGCCAACAGTTGGTGGGGAAAGACCAAGAACCAGGCCTACAAGGACCTTCACCACCTGATGCCCTGCGAGTCGAGCATCAACAGTTCGAAGAGCAACTATGGCATGGGCAAGGTGACAGCCGTCACGACGGACAACGGCTGCACGCGTGTCGGCAAGGGGCCGGGCGCCAGCGGCTATACCATCGACGTCTGGGAGCCGGCAGACAAGTGGAAGGGCGACTTCGCACGCGTCTATTTCTATATGGTCACCTGTTATCAGGATCTTAACTGGGAGGGCGCACAGGCGATGAAGTCACTCACCAACAGCGACTGGCCTACGCTGCAGCCCTGGGCCTACGAGCTCTACCTGAAATGGGCGCAGGATGACCCCGTCGACGACATCGAACGGGCCCGCAACGAGGCCGTCTACAAGATACAGCACAACCGCAACCCCTTCATCGACGTGCCCGAGCTGGCCGAATACATCTGGGGCAGCCGTATGGACGAGGCTTTTACCATCGACGGTACCACGCCCGGACCTACACCCGGTCCCGCCCCGGAGGACAGTACGCTGCTGTTGTTGCAGAACTTCAAGGCTGCCGGTATCGGCGATTTCGCTGCAGTGAAAGGCGACGGCACGCAGTCGTCCGTATGGCAGTACGACGCGAAATACGGTATGGTGGCCAATGCCTACTCGCTGGGTAAGGTCGCCGACGACTATCTCATATCGCCCGCCATCGACCTCACGTCCATGCAGGGCGCTACCCTCGAGTTCCGCCATGCTGCCGGCTACCATGGCACAGCCGATCCGGCGTCAATGTTCCAGGTGCTCGTCAGCTCGGATTATGCACAGACACCCGATGAGGCCACTTGGATGCCCGTCGAAGGTTTGCAGTGGCCCACAGAGCTCGTCACGGCTACCAGCAAGTTCACACGCTTTGGCCCGTCAGGCCGACTCTCGCTGGACGATTTCGCAGGCGAAGTCATCAACATCGCCTTCCGCTACACCGCCACAAGCAGCAAATGCTGGGCTTGGGAAGTCGACGCCGTGCAGGTCTTCGGCAAGGCGCTGCCCACCGGCATCGACGACAATTTCATGTCGCCCGTCGAGGCCGAGGACGCCGTCTTCGATATGAACGGACGCTATGTCGGAACCGATGTGCCCACCAAGCGCGGTGTCTACATCGTACGCAAAGGCGGTTATACCTACAAACGCTTTGTAAAATAATGCCCACCCCCTGCGGGGAATTAAAAGTTAAAAGTTAAAAGATAAAAATGAATTAAAAGATAAAAATTGGCCTGTCCTCTGGCTCTCCCTCTGCTTTTCTCTCACGAGCGAAGCGAAGCCCTCTCCCTTGTGGGGAGAGCGGGGAGAGAGTCCCCTCAACTTTCAACCCTCAACCCTCAACCCTCAACCCTCAACCCTCAACCCTCAACCTTCAACCCTTGCGTTACTTCATAGAACTGAGCTACGACGGCACCGCCTATCATGGATGGCAGATTCAGCCTAATGGAAAGAGTGTGCAGGAAACATTGCAACAAGCATTGAAGATGCTGCTGCGTGAAGACGTGCCAGTGACGGGAGCCGGTCGCACCGATGCCGGCGTGCATGCAGCGATGATGGTGGCACACTTTGATATAGAGGCCCCTCTCCCCGCTCCCCCCGTGGGGGGGAGAGCCGCCAAGCATACGGTATCATTATTACAAGAGGATAAGGAGTCCTCCCCCCCACGGGGGGAGTTAGAGAGGGGCTTTGAGATGGCCTTGGATCACCTGGTCTATCGCCTCAATGGAGTCCTGCCTCACGACATCGCCATCCATCGCATCTATCCAGTTGCCGACGATATGCACGCCCGCTTCTCGGCCATCGCACGTACCTATTATTATTATGTCCACACGCGCAAGTCACCCTTTTTGCGCGATCGTTCGTGGCGCCTCGTCCATACGCCGGACTTCGATGCCATGAACCGTGCTGCTGCCACGTTACTCGACTACGAGGATTTCACCAGCTTCTCGAAAGTCAACACCGACACAAAGACCAACATCTGCCACGTCCGTTCGGCGCGCTGGGTGCAGCTCTCCGACTACGAATGGCGCTTCGAGATCACCGCCGACCGCTTCTTGCGCAATATGGTGCGGGCCATTGTCGGTACGCTTATGGAGGTGGGGCGCGGCACGCTCACCGTCGAGGGCTTCCGTGAAGTGATAGAATTGAAGAACCGTTCGAAGGCCGGCGATAGCGTGCCGGCAAGAGGGCTGTTCCTTGTGAATGTGAAGTATTAAGTTATGTGGTTACTCCTTGCTTTCCTCTCAGCCACGCTGCTCGGTTTCTATGATGTCTTCAAGAAACAAGCCTTGAAGGAGCATTCCGTCGTGGTGGTGCTTACGCTGAACACGCTGTTCTGCTCGTTCATCTTCCTGCCCTTCGTCGTCCTCTCGGCGACAGGAGTCATCGACGAGGCCTCGCTATTCTATGTCCCGGTCTGCGGATGGGCCGTGCACAAGTATATCGTCCTGAAAGCTGTCATCGTGTTGGCGTCGTGGCTCTGCGGTTATTTCGCCATCAAACACCTCCCGATCACCATCGTCGGCCCCATCAACGCCACACGCCCAGTGATGGTGCTGCTCGGAGCCATCCTTGTCTTCGGCGAGCGCCTGAACTTCTATCAGTGGCTGGGCGTGCTGTTGGCTATTGTCAGTTTCTACCTGCTCAGCCTGAGTGGTAAGAAGGAAGGCATCGATTTCCGTCACAACCGTTGGATCGTGCTGGCTGTGCTGGCTTCTGCTTTCGGTGCCGTCAGTGGACTCTACGACAAATACCTTCTCGCGCCTGTCGAGGCGGGTGGTGTAGGGCTCAACCGTATGGTCGTGCAGAGCTACTTCGTCTTCTATCAGTTTCTGATGATGCTCGTGGTGCTCTTTAAGACCCATCCACGGAAGTCCCACTCCCCAACCTCTCCCAGCCCCCTCCCGTCCCCTCGAGGGAGCCAGAGGACCCGATCGTGGGGGTGGCTCCTTTGGGTCTTCCTCATCTCTCTCTTCCTCTCTATGGCCGACTTCGCCTACTTCTATGCCTTGAGTCTGCCCTCGGCACTCATCTCGGTCGTATCTATGATACGTCGTGGCAGCGTCATCGTCTCGTTCACCGTCGGCGCCCTCGTCTTCCACGAGAAGAACTTGAGGGCCAAGGCCTTCGACCTCATCCTCGTGCTCCTCAGCATGGTGTTCCTCTATCTCGGAAGTAAATGAGCAACAGCAATATGAAACGTCATTTTCTCATAGCCATTACAGCAGGTCTGTTCCTGACTAGTTGCATCAACCCTCGCGTCATCATGAGCGTTGATAAGGTGTTGCCTGCCACTTCGGCAGAGCAAGTCGTTGTGTTCGAGCATGTCGATTCATTACCTGTCAAATGCGATACGGTCGGTCATCTGCGCTTGAAGGACTCGGGCTTTACCCTTCCCTCGCGTGGCACCTATCCCTATGTCGTCTCCTATGCCAGGAAAAAGGCTGCAGAATGTGGGGCCAATGCGCTCAATATCGACGAACATAAGCTGCCGAAAAGGGGCACGACCACCCATCAGGTTTGGGCTACGATGCTCTTGTTGCCTGATGCCCAGGAGTCGACATTCACTGCGTGGGCTCAGCTGGAGTCTAATCTCAATCGTGATGCTGCCATGGTAGGGCGTGTGCTCGAGGATCTCAGCCACGACTTTCGCCCGCACCATGCGCTCAAGCTAAGTGCTGGTCCTGCTTGGATCTATTCGGATATCTATACGGCAACAGGTGTCCGAAAGAATACGTTCGCCATGGATCTCATGGCTGAGTATGAGTACACGTGGAAGTCTGGGCTGGGCGTTGGCGCTACGTTCTCGCATGCCTGGGGCTTTGTGGACGATGACCCCTTGAAACTCACCTACGTAGGTCCTTCTTTCGTATATGCCTTTCGCGAGGCTCGTCAATGGGGTGCCGAAGTGGCGATAGGCATTGGCTATGCTCGCTACAACGATGGCTATCGCTCGGACAATGGCTTCGGGATGATGTATAAGGTCGGTGCAGAGTATCTGTTCACGCGCCATCTTGGTGTAGGTGCTGAGATCAACCTGCTCGACACAAGATTCAGTGAGCCAGAAGGCGTTGACCTTCCAAAGAACGAGGCCTTCGGCTTTTCGCGTCTTAACCTCTTGATAGGTCTGCGTGCCTATTTCTGATCATGTTTTTCATCGCTAACATATTTCGTCTATGAAACGTACGCTCTTGATTATCTTCCTGCTGGGCTTGTTCTTAGGGCCGACAACCGTATCGGCACAGTCCGATGGTACACGGCGTAAGTTATTCCCTTCGCGCTCTCAGCTGGCTGATCAGCCCCATAACGTCTTCAAGGTCAACGTCGGACCGGCCCTGATGTTCTCGAAGATGTATGTCGGTGTGCCGCCGACGACCTACCATCACCGCTGGGGCTTCGACCTGACGGGCGACTACCAGCACATCTGGGACCATGGCTTTGGCCTGGGCATCAATTATGCTTTCAATCACACTTCCTTCGGGTCTGAAGGCTTCTCGTTGCACTATGTCGGTCCCAGCGCCGTCTATGCACGTCGCTTGGTCGGAGGACTGGGCTTTGACGTGTCTCTCGGCATCGGCTACGGCCGTTTTGTCGAGGAGACGCACTACCGCAAATATCGCTCGGCGCTCGCTCGCGATGGCTTCGGCTCTATGCTGCAGGCTGGACTTGACTATCTGATCACGGAGAATTTCGGCGTGGGAGTGGAGACGAATCTGCTGACGGTCCGCTGTAGCAAGGTTGACGATCTCCCCGATGATGCGAGCTTCGGCGTACGGCGCTTCAACATCCTCGCTGGTCTTCGTGTCTATTTCTAAATCCTACTTTTCCTATGAAACGTCTTGCTTTATTCATTATATCTTATTCGTTATTCATCGTTTGTGCCGCGGCACAGCCCATGATGCGCGACGTCTTTGCTGCTATGCCCGACTCGGTGTTGCCGATGGTGACGAAGAACAACCGTCTGGACTGCATTGATTTCATTGAGAACAACATGGAGGCCAAAGTGCGTAACGTGCTGGATGAGTGGGTCACGCTGGAGGCGCTGACTTCCGACTATGCCCGGCTGCGTACCAGTGCGTCTTCATTGTTGGAGTTGAAGCTGTTGCCGACCTCGGACAGCACCGCTGTGCTCTGCGTCGTCACTACGGCGCAGATGGGCGAGGAGGGTAGTGCCTTACGGCTTGAGGACAGCAACCTGCGTTTCCTCAATGCCGACTGGTCATCGTTGCCGGTAGACACGCTGGGGCGTATTGACGAACGTGTCGCAGCGAGTGTCGCCGCTTATATCCGCGAGGAGCCCGACACACCATCCGATGCTTATCATCAGGCCGTGCGCTCTCTCGCCGGATTCCATCCCCGTCGTATGGCACCCTCGCCCGATGACACCACCCTCACCATCACCCTTCAGACGGCTCAGCTATCCAAGGAAGAGCGCGAAGCCGTCAGCCCTCAACTACAACCCCTCAGATTGAGCTGGAACGGCAAACGGTTTATAAGGTAAGGGACAATGGACAATGGACAATTGACAATGGACAATTGACAATGGACAATGGACAATTGACAATGGGCAATTGATAATGGGCAATTGACAATGGACAATTGACAATGGACAATTGATAATGGGCAATATATGAGGGGCTATGGT
>CAMOSA010000036.1 GCA_946624335.1 uncultured Prevotellaceae bacterium | reverse complement strand
CATCGTGGCTGCCAAGGATGGCGCCGTGCGCCTCCATCTGTCCGAACGGTCGGCAGGACAAATGCCTCCATCTGTTCGATATGTACGGTAAAGCAAGCAGTCCTGCGCAGGTGGGCTATTTTGTGTCCGACCCCGTTTTCGACCCAAAATGCATCACCAAATCACCTCTGTAACGCCTAATCCGTCACTCCTAATCAACTGGTACACAATACCGAGTGACGGAGTGATTCATTTTTTTGGGGGAAAAATCGATAAGAAGGGGCTTTTTGTTGACATTCACGTCTCTCCGAGCCGAGCACGGTGTACTCTTTGACCAGCACTTATCATACATCCGAATCTTGAATAAGATTTACCATCTGAAGAGGCAGAAGGGTTACTTTTATTCGTCATTCATCATTCGTCATTCATCATTCGTCATTCATCATTCATCATTCGTCATTCATCATTCGTCATTCGTCATTCATCATTCGTCATTCTTCATTCGTCATTCGTCATTCTTCTACAATCCGTACGCCGCCCTTGTCGGCGCTGGAGACGCTCTGTGCATAGGCCCGCAAGCTCTTCGAGACGACACGCCGACGCGTGAGTGGCCGCTGAGGACGTTTGGCCAGTTCTTCATCGCTGAGGCGTACATTGATGCTGCGGGCAGGGATATCGATGTCGATGATGTCGCCGTCTACGACCTTACCGATGGCCCCTCCGCTGGCCGCCTCGGGAGATATGTGTCCGATAGAGAGACCGCTGGTGCCGCCGCTGAATCGTCCGTCAGTGATGAGGGCACACTCCTTGCCCAAATGCATACTCTTAATATAAGAGGTAGGATAGAGCATTTCTTGCATACCCGGACCGCCCTTAGGACCTTCGTGGGTGATGACGACGACATCACCAGCCTTGACCCTACCTCCGAGGATGCCTTCGCAGGCGTCCTCCTGACTATCAAAGACCACAGCCGGTCCGGAGAAGCGCCAGATACTCTCGTCGACGCCGGCTGTCTTGACGACGCAGCCGTCCTTGGCAATATTGCCGAAGAGAACGGCCATGCCACCGTCGCGGGTATAAGCATGAGCAATATCACGTATGCACCCGTTCTGGCGGTCGAGGTCGAAACTTTCGTAGTAGTTCTCCTGTGCGCCCAGCTCGTTGCAGAAACGGCCACAGGGAGCTGAGAGGTAGATGGAGACCACGTCCAGATCGTCGTGAGGAGAGGCCGAGGGCACGGCTGTCACACCAGACTGTGCGAAGGCCGAAAGCCTGTCGATATCCTCTTGCAGCGTCAAGCCGTTGACACGCTTCACGCTGGTGTCCACCAGCCCTCCCTTGGCCAGTTCATTCATCAAGGCAATCACGCCACCGGCTCGTCCGAACTCCTGAACACTATAGCGCTGGCTGTTGGGCGCCAGCTTGCACAGGAACGGCGTCTTGCGCGAGAGGGCATCGATATCGCGCATCGTGAAGTCGACGCCGGCCTCCTGAGCGACGGCCAGCAGGTGAAGCACCGTGTTGGTCGACGCGCCCATGGCGATGTCGGCGGTCATGGCATTGAGGAAGGCTGTGCGCGTGGCGATATTCCTCGGGAGGACTGATGCGTCGCCGTCCTCATAGTAGGCCAGCGCGTTCCTGACAATCAGCCGGGCGGCCTGTTGCATCAGGCGGACACGGTTCTTGTGCGTCGCCAGGATTGTACCGTTGCCAGGCAGCGAGAGTCCGAGAGCCTCGGTGAGATTGTTCATCGAGTTAGCGGTGAACATACCCGAGCAGCAGCCGCAACCAGGGCAGGCACGGTTCTCGACCTCCGCCAACTCGGCATCACTGACGGTGGGGTCGGCGCCCTTGACCATCGCGGCTATCAGGTCGAGATTCTCTCCTTTATATTTACCTGCCTCCATGGGACCTCCCGAGACGAAGACGGCAGGGATGTTCAGTCGCATGGCAGCCATGAGCATACCCGGGGTCACCTTGTCGCAGTTGGAGATACAGACCATGGCGTCAGCCTTGTGAGCATTGACCATATATTCCACTGAGTCAGCGATGATGTCACGCGACGGCAGGGAATAGAGCATTCCGTCGTGGCCCATGGCGATGCCGTCGTCGATGGCGATCGTGTTGAACTCGGCAGCATAACAACCGAGGGCTTCAATCTCGCGCTTGACGATTTGCCCGGCCTCGTGGAGATGAGTGTGGCCTGGCACAAACTGTGTAAAACTGTTGACGACAGCAATAATGGGCTTGCCAAATTGCTCACGTCTCATTCCATTGGCTACCCAAAGGGCACGGGCACCGGCCATACGCCGGCCTTCAGTACAGACTGCGCTGCGTAATTGATGTTTCATCTTTAAATGCTGTTGTGAGGGGGATTACTTCATCCTCGATTGGCGGCAAAAGTACATCAAAAGGATGTCAAATGCAAATTTATTCCCTTTTTTATGTAGAAAGATGAAGAAAATATCGTAACTTTGCCCCCAAATAGCAACAGAAACCACGTCAACGACAGACTTTCAACGGAGCGTAGACCCCGAACACCTAAATAAACGAAATATGGCACAAAGATACCTCAAGGTGAGCTACAAAATGTTCACCAACACCGCCGCCAGCCACAAATTGCTCTTCGAGACCGAAGCAACGAGGCCTGTGGCCTTCGTCACCGATATGGGCCTGATGATCGACGCCTTTGAGCAGCGCCTCACAGCCCTGCACGACGGCGAACAGTTTGATTTCACCTTGCAACCGTCAGAAGCCTTCGGACAGCGGGACGAGGAACTCGTACGCGCCGTGCCACGCAAGGTCTTCGAAGTGCATGGCCGTTTCATCGAGGAAGAAGTTTATCCGGGAGCCGAAGTACCCCTGATGGACAACGAAGGCAACCAGTTCTATGGCACCGTCGTGAAGGTGACCGACAGCGAAGTCACCATAGACCTCAACAACCCGTTGGCCGGCAAGGCGCTGCAGTTCACCGGCACCGTCCACGAGAACCGCGAGGCCACGCTCAAAGAGATTGAGCAGACGGCAAAAATCCTCAGCGGCGAGTGTGGAGGCGGCTGTGGCGGTTGCGGAGGAGAAGGCGGCTGCGGAGGATGTGGAGAAGGCAAAGGCTGCGGAGGATGCTGACACGCTGACACAAAAACAAGTCGAACGATCATGAATACATTCGGCAACCTATTCCGCCTGACCACATTCGGCGAAAGCCACGGCGCTGCCATCGGCGGCGTCATCGACGGCTGTCCCGCCGGCATAGCCCTCGACCTCAGCTTCATACAGAGCGAGCTCGACCGTCGCCGCCCCGGGCAGAGCCGACTGACCACGGCACGTAAGGAAGGCGACCGCGTGGAGATACTCTCGGGCGTATTCGAAGGCGTGACGACCGGCACACCCATTGGTTTCATCGTGCGCAACGAGAACCAGCACAGCAACGACTACGACGATCTGCGCGATGTCTTCCGTCCTTCGCACGCCGACTACACCTATTATAAGAAATACGGTCTCCGTGACCACCGTGGCGGCGGACGCTCGTCAGCACGCGAGACCATCAGCCGCGTTGTCGGCGGAGCCATTGCCAAGCTCTGTCTCCGCCAACTGGGCATCGACGTGAAAGCCTGGACGCAGCAAGTCGGCGACATCACTTGCGACCGCGACTGGACGAAGCTTGACCTCAGCCTTATCGAGGACAACGACGTGCGTTGCCCTGCCCCCGATGTGGCCCGGCGCATGGCCGACCTCATCCTTCAGGTGAAGGGCGAAGGCGACACCATCGGCGGCATCATCGCCGGCGTCGTCACCGGCTGTCCTGCAGGCCTGGGTGAGCCCGCCTTCGGCAAATTGCACGCCCAGCTCGGGGCTGCCATGCTTTCGATCAATGCCGTCAAAGGCTTCGAGTACGGTGAAGGGTTCGATGGCGTGACACAGAAAGGCAGCGAGCAGAACGACCGCTTCGTCCACGACGACTCGCAGCGCGATCCATCGGCCATCACTACCGTCTCCAACCACTCTGGTGGCATACAAGGAGGCATCAGCAACGGACAGCCCATCACTTTCCGCGTTGCCTTCAAGCCCGTGGCGACACTGCTGCAACCACAGCAGACCACTGACCTCCACGGCCATCCCGTCACCATCAATCCCCGCGGACGCCACGACCCCTGTGTGCTGCCACGGGCGGTACCCGTCGTAGAAGCCATGGCGGCGATGGTGGTCCTGGACGCTTACCTGAGCAATAAGGCAACCCATATCTAACCCGTAAAACATCTTGGTCGCTTACTATAGCGGTCAAAAACCTAAAGAACAAGAATGGTCACTTTTATCATCTCCCTCATAGCCCTTCTGCTCGGCTATCTCCTCTATGGAGCTTTCGTGGAAAAGGTGTTTGGCACAGAGCCGGAACGTCAGACGCCCAGCTACCGTCTGCAGGACGGCGTCGACTATATCCCTATGCCGACCTGGCGTGTCTACCTCATCCAATTCCTCAATATCGCCGGCACAGGCCCCATCTTCGGAGCCATCATGGGCATCCTATTCGGTCCTTCCGCCTACCTGTGGATCGTGTTCGGCTGTATCTTTATGGGTGCTGTCCACGACTACCTCTGCGGTATGATCTCCCTGCGGCAGGACGGAGCCTCGCTGCCCGAGATGGTGGGCAACGAGCTGGGCAGCGCCGCCCGTCAAGGTATGCGCGTGCTAAGCATCGTGCTGCTAGTGCTTGTCGGTACGGTCTTCGTCACCACCTCGGCCGGCTTGCTGGCCACAATGACCGACGGGGTCCTGGGACTTGACCTTGCTGCGTGGAAGTGGCTGTGGATCGGCTTTGTTTTCCTCTATTGCGTGCTGGCTACGCTCTTGCCCATCGACACGCTTATCGGACGACTCTACCCCCTCTTCGGTGCCGCCCTGCTCATCATGGCCATCGGCGTGGGCTTCGGCATCTTCACTCAGACCGGCTGGCTTCCTGAGATCACCGACGCACCCTTTGTCAGCCATCACCCCAAGGGCCTCCCGATCTTCCCGTTCCTCTGCATCACCATCGCCTGCGGCGCCATCAGCGGTTTCCATGGCACACAGTCACCCCTGATGTCGCGCTGCCTCGAGAACGAACGGCGCGGACGCATCGTTTTCTATGGCGCCATGATCACCGAAGGCATCGTAGCACTCATCTGGGCGGCTGCGGCCATCAAGTTCGCTGCTGCCACGGACGCCACTTCACCCGACAACGCCTACCCCGCCCTATGGTCGATCCTGACCAACGACGGCCAGAGCTCCAGCAATCCTGCCCTGTTGGTCAACATGATCTGTTCGACATGGATGGGCCGTATCGGTGCCATCCTGGCTGTGCTCGGCGTCATCGCAGCCCCCATCACGTCGGGCGACACCGCCTATCGCTCAGCGCGTCTCATCGTGGCTGACTTCATGCACCTGGGGCAGAAGAAAATCTTCAACCGCCTCGCGCTGGCGCTGCCCATCTTCGCCATCTCCGCCGCACTCGTCTTCGTCGACTTCGACGTGCTGTGGCGCTACTTCGCCTGGACCAACCAGACACTCGCCACCTGCTTCCTATGGACTGCAGCCGTATGGCTGCTGCGCCGCCGACGCAACTATTGGATCGCCTTCCTGCCGGCTGTCTTCATGACGGTCGTCGTTACCAGTTATATCCTCACGGCGCCCGAAGGCTTCCAGCTACCCTACCTGCCCAGCCTCTTCGCTGGCATCGCCGTGGCCGCAGACCTCGCCGCTTGGTTCTGCAAGACCGCATTTCATTCACCCTCAACCCATCAAACACAATGAGACACCTACTCCCCCTTATCGCAGCTGCCGCCATCGCCATCAGCGCCTGCGGCGCCAAGACCAGTTCCAACGAACAAGTCACTGATTCCATAACCCCAAACAACGCAACAATGAAGACAATCTACGATTTCACTGTCAAGGACAAGAAACAGAACGACGTCAGCCTCAGCACATTCAAAGGAAAAGTGCTGCTCGTCGTCAACACCGCCAGCCGCTGCGGCTTCACCCCCCAGTACGAAGCGCTGGAAGCCATGTATGAACGTCTGCATGAGCGCGGCTTCGAGATCCTCGACTTCCCCTGCAACCAATTCGGCCAGCAGGCGCCCGGCACCGACGAGGAGATCACGCAATTCTGCCAGCTCAACTACGGCACAAAATTCCCGCAGTTCGCCAAGGCTGACGTCAATGGTGCCGACGAGATGCCCCTCTTCACTTGGCTCAAGGAGCAGAAAGGATTTGAAGGCTTCGACGAGGGCCACCAACTGACTCCCCTCCTCAACGACATGCTGGCCAAGGCCGACCCCGACTTCGCCAAGAAAGCTGATATCAAATGGAATTTCACTAAGTTCCTCATCGACCGCGAGGGCCGCGTCGTTGCACGCTTTGAGCCGACACATGATATGGCCGACGTCGAGGCAGAGGCTGAGAAACTGCTGTAAGACGCAAGGCTACTGCGAACAGCCTCTGGCCTGACGCGCCACACAGCAGAGCTTAAACAAAAATACGCCTATGCAAGAACGACAACTTGCATAGGCGTTATTAGCCACCCGCCTCTACGAAAAGGGGATCCACCCGAAGCTGATATTCTTACCTTGATCAAGGAACCCGCCTTTAAGAACTATCACTCACTCATGAAAAAGAAACTTACTTTGCTTGGTTTACTGCTGACGCTGTTTAGCTTTTCGCTACCTATGCAAGCTCAGTCCATCGCCCCACAAGATATCCAGTCCAGTCTCAAGGGCAAACCAGAGCACGTCAACCAGAAGGGCCCCATCAACCTCCTCTTCATCGGCAACAGCATCACTGCCGGCGCCACCCTCTCGAACGCCTCTGCGCAGGCACCGCCCATCGTCTGTGGCAAACTCGTCGAGCAGGCTACGGCCATCACCACCAACGTATACAACGGTGGTCACTCAGGTATCACCACCTTCGGCTTTCTGCCAGGCCGCAATGACTTCAAGCGCGTGATCGCTGCCGCCAAGGCTTTCCAGAAGAATAACGGCGGACCGGTCTACATCGCCATGATGCTCGGCACCAACGACAGCGCATGCACTACCACCGAAGGTGCTCCCGTCTCGCCCACGACCTACGGAGCCAATATTCGTACCATCGTCGATACACTCATCGCGAGCATTCCCGGTTGCAAGATCCTGCTCAACTATCCCATCTGGTACAGCCCGAGCACCTACAACAGTGCCATGTATCTGCAGGAAGGGCTCGACCGTCTCCACAGCTATTACCCCGTTCTCGACGCCATCGCCGAAGCCTACGAGCAGGTCTTTGCCGGCAACCGCGGCGTGTGGGAGTACTTCGAGGACAACTTAGACCTCTTTACCCGCGAGAACGGTCATGCGGGTGCTTTCTACCTTCATCCTAATCAGGAAGGAGCCACCCGCCTGGCAGAAATCTGGGCGCGCAGCCTCCTTAGCCTCATCGAGGCCGACGGCATAAAGGTCACTCAACCGCTGCCAAGCTCACCTGCACAGCTGTCCCAACCTGTCTCGACAGCTCCATAACCCTCCCGCTCAATACCATGTGCTATATGCCTCAGCGAACAGCTGCGCCCATCTGCGGCGCAGCATTTTTATGCTCTCCAACATATTATTTTTGATTATCATCAATAAAAGCGGCCTAAAACATGCTATCCGGCATAAAAATGATGCATACATCGGCGAAAGTCCGTACCTTTGCAACGTCAAAACAGAAAGAACACAGGATAACGAGTTCTAAAGAGAGGCCAAGCGAGGCCAGCACAAAAAACACATTGACAGATTGACAAGTTGACAAGTAGAATAATTAACGAGTAACAAGTTGACGCGTCAAAACATTAACCATTAAACCTATATAAAAGGATAACAAGAAGTAAAACATTTAAAGGTAAAAGGATTATGACTACAGTAACAACAACCATTGCTTTCGCAATTGTAGCAATTGCAGCAATCGTCAGTAACGCATCCGTATTTACTGGCAGACTCGACTGAGTTGTCGAGATTATTCTAAGCAAACATTATTAACCCCCTGATAAGACGAGGACACTTCGCGACCGAAGTGCCCTCGTCACTTTATTTGAGGTTGGGAGAAACAGAAAACGCATGAAAATGCCACTTTATGAAATAAAATACATATCTTTGCCGTCGAAAAACAGTTATCTAACGCTCCCGTGATATGAAAAGAACAATAGCAAGCACCTCGTTAGCCATCCTCGCTACAGCCACTTACGCACAGCCGATAGCTCACGTCGGTGCATCGAATGTACTCCCTATCATCATCGCAGCCCTCCTGGCTGCTCTCGTGAGCGCCATCATCGTATGGCTCACCATGCGAGGCAAGCAGAACGTGCTCAGCGCCATCCTTGACGAGCGCACCGCCGAGGCTGACCAATTCCGGCACGACCTCAACCAACGCGAAGAAGCACTGCGGCAGCTCAAGGACGACAGCCATCAGCTCAACGTGCGTGTGGAAGTGCTCGCCTCACAGCTCCAAGCCGAGCAACAGCACAGTCGTGAAGCACTCCAAGCCGAACAGCAACGCAGCCGTGAAGCACTCGAAGCCGAACAAAAGCGCTGCCGAGAAGCTATAGAAGCAGAACAACAACACAGCCGCGAAGCACTCGAAGCCAGCGAACAGGCTGCCAGTCAGGCTATCAACGCCAAGCAGCAAGCCACGCAGGAAGCCATGGCCGCACAGGAACAGCGCCACAACGAAGCCGTTGCAGCCTTGAAAGCACGTTTCGATGAGACGATGGAGAAAGCGACGGCTCTACTCAAGGACGCCACAGGCGAGATGTTGCGACAGCGGCAACGCGAGTTCACCGAGACCTCAGGGCAGCGTATCGACAGCCTCGTCACGCCGTTGCGCGAGACCATAGAGAAGATGAAGCAGGAAATGGCACAGACACAGACGCGCCAAAGCGAAGACAGCGGAGCCATCAAGGCAATCATCCGGCAGATGATGGACAAGAGCGACGAGGCACGTCGCAGCACCGACGAGCTCACACGCGTCTTCCGCCACAGCAATACCGTACAGGGTACCTGGGGCGAAACCGTCCTCGACGAACTGCTTCAGAGTCAAGGCCTCACTCGTGGCATCCACTATGACGTGCAACCCACCATCCGCGACACCGCCGGCAACGCCGTCCTGAGTGACGACGGCTCGCGCCTGCGGCCCGACGTCATCCTCCATCTCGACCAGCGACGCGACGTCATCGTCGACTCCAAGGTCTCGCTGGCCGCCTACATGGACTACGTCAACGCCACTGCCGATGCCGACCGCCAACGCTATCTGCGCGCTCATGTCAACAGCCTTCAAGAGCAGGTCAACCGTCTCGCCACAAAGGACTACAGCGCCTACGTACAGCCACCTAAGGTGCGGATGGACTACGTCATCATGTTCGTTCCCAACAGCGGTGCCCTCTGGACAGCGCTCAACGCGCAGCCCGACCTGTGGCGGCGCGCCATGGAACGCGGCGTTTATATCGCCGACGAGCAGACCCTCTTCGCCGCGCTGCGCATCATCAGCCTCACATGGACACAGATCCGGCAAGCCGAGAATCACGAACAAGTCTATCGTCTCGCCGCAGAGATGATGGACCGCGTAGGACAGTTCATGAAAAAATACCAAGCTATCGGCACCGCTCTCGTCAAGGCCCAGCAAGCCTACGACGACGGCGAGCGCAAGCTGCAACCCTCCGGACAGAGCATTCTTCAGACCTGCGCCAAGCTCCAGCGCCTCGGTGCCAAGACGTCCGACCGCAACCCTCTGCCACAACTCACCGACATCGATGACATAGCTGCCATCAACGAAGACAGCAACAATGCAGCCCTACCCGTTGAATGACAGCCTCGCCTCAGAGGAAAAGGCCTAAGGGTGTCGGCCGAAGGACATAGGTGTGTTGGCCAGAGGACATAGGTGTGTTGGCCGGAGGACATAGGTGTGTCGGCCGGAGGACATAGGTGTGTTGGCCGAAAGCCTTAAGGGTGTCGGCGGAAAGCCTTAAGGGTGTCGGCGGAAAGCCTTAAGGGTGTCGGCCGAAAGCCTTAAGGGTGTTGGCCGAAAGCCTTAAGGGTGTCGGCGGAAAGCCTTAAGGGTGTTGGCCGAAAGCCTTAAGGGTTATGAAAGTTGACTTAATACAGAATAGGGGCTTGTTGAGGGAAAGGAAGAGACTTGGAAAAAGGTTTGTCCTTGCAGTCACTGGGGTCCGTTGACGACAGGGAAACCATCGGCATCAAAAGTTACGGGGAGACAGAGGTGGCGTGAAGCGGCAAGAGAACGGGGATTCCAGACATCAGCCATGAAATAAATGGACTGGAGGGCAGACTGTTGCCATATCCAGGTGCCCTGACCACCGAAGGTGCGACGGGCACCTTGTCCACGCATAGGCGAGGGGTGCTGCGTCCAAGGACCTCGTATGTCAAAGGATGAGAATAAACGTGCTTCATTAGGATCCCAGCCGGTACAGCCACTACAGATAAGCCAGTAGCGGCCATCACGTTTGAAGATACAGGGTGCCTCGTTCTGTCCGCCCGGTGCGATGCGGTAGTAGCGGCCGGTATAGCCCAGATAGTCAGGCGTCAGCTCGGCGGCTTGCAGGGTAAGATTCTCTTCGCTGGAGAAGATGTGCCAGGCCGTGCCGTCATCGTCGACGAAGACGGTCATGTCGCGGCTCATCTGGCCTTGCTCCATATCGCGGTTGAGCAATAGGCCATCGGCTACGGCGACACGCCACTCGGGTGTCCACCATTCAGGATAGTCACTGACACTGAGGCGCTTGGCTTTGGCGATATCTTCGTTGCTGAAGTCGGCAGGCCATACGCCGGCGTTAGGTCTCTGTGCGTGATGGAAGGTGAAGGGTCCCTCGGGTGTGGGGCTGGTGGCAAAGCCCGTCAAAGCAGCCTCATAGCCTCGACCCTTCAGCTCGAGATGAAAGAGCATGACGAATTGTCGCGTACGCGCGTTCCACATTACTTTCGGACGCTCGATGATGCAGCCGCGCTGAATGAGCGATGCCGTGTCATCGACGACGGAAAGCACAACGCCGTGACTTTTCCAGCAAAGAGAAGAGAGTGTCGCAGGGGTGTTCTCGGTCATCGGTGCCGTGTAGAGACTCACGCCAAGCGATGTGAAGCCCCGCTCAGGACGGGCCTCACCGTACCACAGCCACTGTCCGTCGTGGGCAATCACGCAGCCGCCGTGGGCGTTGACATGACGGCCGTCGGCATCGGGCGTGGCAGGATATCCAGGATGGGCTCGGTGATGTTGGGCCGAAGCCGTGATGGGTGAGGCGGCGATGAACGCTGCCGTAAGGAGGACGGTCGAGAGGACTGTAGCGAGAAGATGGTTCGTTCGTGTGTTCATGTTGTCTCTTTATACTTGTTATTGTAGGGGAGGGATTCACAGCGGGAAAACCGCTGGGCACACTCACGGCTGTAAGAGGCATTCACAGGGAGAAACCGCTGGGCACACTCACGGCTGTAAGAGGGATTCACAGCGGGAAACCGCTGGGCACACTCACGGCTGCAACTGTTTGACAGCTCGGTCGATCATGTCCTGAGTGCCGCTGCCGTCGCTGACGTATTTGACGACCATTTCGGCATATTCGATGTACTCCTTGAGCTTGGCCGTAGGATTCTTGACAGTTTTGGCCTTCTCGAGCAGAGGCAGCAGTGGGTCGAGGTCTTCGAGTTCGGGCAGGTTGCCAGGACGCATGGTGTTCAGTGCAGCATTGAGCTCGGTGGTCATATCGTCAATGGCAGCCTGGCTGCTGCTACGCTCGGCGTCATCAAAGAGGGCACGTGCGCGGTCGAACTGCTCCATGAGTCGAGCAAAGCCGTGCTTAGCCCAAGGCGCGTACTCAGGCACTTTGACGTCCATCTCGTTCCACGCATTCTGTGCATCACGTCGACTGCGTGCGAGGGCCATGGCTTCCTTCAGACGGGTGTCATCAACGCCTGCAGCCGATGCTTCGGACACCACGGCGACAGGAGTGCCGGGCAGGACGAAGCGGAAATAGTGGGTGCAGTGGCGGTCTGCCTCGTAGTCGGCAAGCCAACGCGCGTTGTCCATCACCCACTCCCCATCGTCCAAAGCGATGGTGGCTTCGTCCCACGTCTTGATGTCCTGAGTGGTCAGGACGAGAGGTCCGTTCATGACGGCTCCGCACCAAGCCGGCTCAAAGCGTGTGCGTGGCTCGCCCTTAGCGGTTGCCGCCACCTCCATCTTGTCGGGCCCGAAGTCGACGTGAGGCGTGAAGGGCATTTCGATGTCGATGCGGTCGCTATTCTTCCATCGGCGCAGGGGCAGGGTAATGTATGAGCAGGGCATATACCGACTGGCAACGCTCTTGCCGTTGACCTTGATGTCAAAGCCCTCGGTGGCCCAGTAGGGCACACGCAGCTTGACAGCGAAGGGCTTCTTAGCTTCGGGGAAGGTAATCGTGGAGTGCTCGGCCGGCCACTCGCAGTCCTGCTGTATCACGGCCCGCTTGGCTGGCCACTGAGCCGTTGTGGGCAAGTAGAGCGCCACCCACAACGTGTCGGCTCCTACGAAATAGGCGGCCTCTTGGTATTTGACGTGATTCTCGGCACCGGTGCCACCGCAGCAGGTGGACTGTGGGGTCTCGTTGCCCCACGGCTTGGAGGCGTTAAGGCCTACGGCGTATTGATAGAGGACGGCGTAATGGTTGGGATTGAGCGAACCGATGATCTGGTTGTAGAGAACGCGCTCGTAGTAGTCCATATAGCGTGCGTCGTTGGGACGGAAGCAGTTGAGGTCCTTGGTCAGTTTGGCCAGATTGTAGGCACAACAGGTCTCATTGAGTGTCGGCTCGGGATAGGTAGAGCGGTCGCGCCAGTCGGTGCCTACATTGGTACACATGGAGAGAATCTGCGTGTAAGGCTGACGGAACATCTCTCCGTTGCCCACGCCACCCATCGCGTAGCGGTAGCGTCCCTGAACCATCGTCCAAAAGTTCTGGGCCAAGTTGTAGTAGTAAGGATTAGCGTTGCCGCGATAGGCGCGCAAGGCACCGGTGACCATCGGTATGTGCTGGTTGGCGTGACGTGTGCGTATGGCGTCGACGTTCTTAGCGAGAGGCGTGAAGAAGGCGGGGCTATCGAAATAGGTAGAGGCTTCGAGGAGCCGAGCACGTTCCTCGTTATCGGAGACCATCTCGGAGAGCCTGGCCAGTGACTCGGCCATACCACCCACCTCGCCGGCGATATACATATTCCACATCTCATAGCGGTTACCGGGCCGTGCCCGTCGCTGTTCCTGTGTGCCTTCAGATTGCACAAAAGTGCGGTAATGGAGACGGTTCCAAACCCAGAGACCCATGTCCTTGGCAATGAGGAGGGCCTTTGCTGCGATGTCTTTGTCATCGATAAAGTTGGCGATATCGATGAGGCCGGCGAGCTGCTTGTGAACGCTATAATACGGAGCCCAGACCCATTGCTCGTTGTTGTATGCCCGATAGTTCTCGATGAGCGCGCAGTGCTGTGCGGGAATGGCATTGAGGTAGCCGTAACCATAGTGAGCATAATCTTTCTTGTAGCGATCGAAGTCGGCCCACGTGCCTTTCATCTCGCGCAACTCCGCTTCGGGTGCCAAGTCACGAGCCTCGCGATAGCGGCCAAGTGAATCGTCGAAGACAAAGGTACGCTCCTGGCAGCGGCGCAGCTCGTCGACCATTGTGCTGATATTATCCTTGAGCTGCTGTTTCTTGGACGGGTCGGTGCAGGAGGCGAAAGCCATGGCCAAGGCACTCATGTAGTGGCCGCTGCCATGACCCTTGAGCTTCGTCGTGGGCGAGTCCCAGCCGTCGGCTTCGGGGTAACCATCAGTAGGCAGTCCATAGGTGTCGCGGTAGTTATAGAGCTGCTGGCGGACATCGAGGGAGAGCAACTGGTCGATGTCGAGGTCGCGGTTGTGGGTGAGACGGTTCTGTCCATTGATATGCACCAAGTTCAGCGGCAGGGGCTCTGCGACGGGCTTCGGGGCCGGCGTGGCATAGGAGCCGTCGACCACCTTGATGTGTGCCGAAACAGGTTGGCCCAGCGTCGTGGTGTTGTCGCCGAGGATGTAGCCTTGGATATCGTAAGCCGTGCCAACGGGATAGCGTCCGGGGTCAGCCTCCATCTGTTCCGTGGCGGGTGCGGCGTTGTTCCATCTGACTTGACGATACGCTTTGGAACCGTCATCGTAGGTGACGAGTAGCTGGAAGGGCAGCCTCGGGACCGTGCCGACGGGAGTCTGCACGTTGACAGCCTCGATGGACTTGATTTCCTTATAGGTGAGGATGTCTTGGGCTGTGGCTGACGTGACGGCCGCAGCGGCGAGTAGCAGAGAGAGGAAATTACGCTTCATTGTTATTCGGTTGTTTGTTTTTTCTGCGCAAAGATATGAATATTATTTGGATTGAGCACAAAGAATGGCTGCAAAACAAAAAAAACTTGCTCCTATGCCTGTGAAATTGAAGAAAAAGCATTACCTTTGCGCCATCATCTCTTTCAAACTAGCCCTTATGCTCCAGATTCGCTGTAAGAACAACAACGTCACCAAGAGCTTCCTTGAAGGAACGTCCCTGCTCGAGGTCTATCAGGAATTTGCCGAAGAACTGAAGATGCCTTATCCAGTCGTCTCGGCGAAGGTTAATAACGCCTCGCAAGGCCTGAAGTTCCGCCTCTACCAGAATCGCGATGTGGAGTTCTTCGATGCCCGCGGCGGCTCGGGTCATCGTGTCTACGTCCGTTCGTTGTGCTTCGTCCTTTACAAAGCAGCCACCGATGTCTTCCCTGGCAGTAAGCTCTTCATCGAGCACCCTCTATCGCGTGGGTTCTATTGCAATTTCAAGAAGAAAAGCGCAGAGACGCTGACCGACGAGGATGTCGAGAAAATACGCGAGCGGATGCAGGAGATCATACACCTCGATATGCCTTTCCGCCGCAATGAGGCTACGACGGAGGAAGCCGTGCGCGTGTTCACCGAGCGGGGATTCGCTGATAAGGTCAAGTTGTTGGAGACAAGCGGTCAGATCTACACCGATTATTATACCTTAGGCGACACTGTAGATTATTTCTACGGTCCGCTGGTGCCTTCAGCCGGCTACCTGAAGGTGTGGGGGTTAGAGCGCTACCACGACGGCCTGCTGTTGCGTGTGCCAGACCAGCACGTGCCCACTCGCCTTGCCGAGAAGATTGACCAACCCAAGACTTTCGAGATGTTTGCCGAGAAAGTGCGCTGGGACATCATTATGCGCCACTCCAACGCCGGCGACGTCAACAAAGCCATCCTGAAAGGTCATGCCTCGGAGCTCATACAGGTGAGCGAAGCCTTACAAGAGAAGAAAATCGTACAGATTGCCGAGGAGATAGACAAGCGTTTCCGTTCCGAAGAGAAGCCTATACGCCTGGTGCTCATCACGGGGCCGTCGAGCTCCGGCAAGACCACATTCTGCAAACGCCTGTCCATCCAGCTACTGGCCTGCGGCTTGCGGCCCCTCTCCTTCTCCACCGACGACTACTTCGTCAACCGCGTCGACACACCCCTGCTGCCCGACGGCAGCTACGACTTCGACAATATCCGTGCCGTAGACTGCGAGCTATTAGCCGACCATCTCTCACGTCTGATGAAGGGCGAACGCGTCGAAGTGCCTGAATACAATTTCGTTACCGGCAAACGCGAGTACAACGGCAAGCGACTGAAGCTACAGAACGACAGTATTCTGATCATCGAGGGTATTCATGCGTTGAACCCGTTGCTGACCGAGCGCATCGAAGATAGCCTGAAATTCAAAATCTTCGTCTCCGCCCTCACGAATATCTCGTTAGACGACCACAACTGGATTCCCACGCAAGACAACCGCCTGCTGCGCCGTATTATCCGCGACTACAACAAAGGGGCTTTCACCGCACAGGAAACCATCAGCCACTGGCACAACGTGTGCGAAGCAGAGGAGAAATGGATACTACCGTTCCAGGAGAATGCCGACATGATGTTCAACTCGGCACTCAACATTGAATTTGCCGTCCTACGCACTCACGCCGAAATCATCCTCGCCTCGGTGCCTAAGAACTGCCCGGAGTATAGTGAGGCTCACCGATTGCTGAAGTTCATCCACTATTTTATTCCCATCAGCGACAAGGAGATACCACCTACGTCCATCATGCGTGAGTTCGTCGGAGGATCAGTGTTCAAGTACTGACATGGTCTCGTCCCCAAGGCAACAATTGGGTAGGAGCATGGGGATTAGTTCCCCATGCGTCCTCCCACACCACCGTAC
>CAMOSA010000035.1 GCA_946624335.1 uncultured Prevotellaceae bacterium | reverse complement strand
TTCGAGGCGCTGCACGAGATCGGCGGCGTGCTGAAGTACGGCATCCCAGAGTTCCGACTGCCCAACGCCATCGTCGACGTCGAGATCCACAACCTCGAAAAGATGGGTGTCCGCTTCGTCAAGGATTGCATCATCGGCAAGACCATCACCGTCGACGAGCTGGAGCAGCAAGGCTTCCAGGGTATCTTCGTCGGCTCTGGTGCCGGTCTGCCTAACTTCATGAATATTCCGGGCGAGAACCTCAAGGGCATCATGTCGAGCAACGAATACTTGACGCGTGTCAACCTGATGGATGCCTCGAGCGAGGACAGCGATACGCCTATCCACCGTGCCAAGAACGTCATGGTCGTCGGAGGCGGCAACACCGCCATGGACTCTTGCCGTACCGCCAAGCGTCTGGGTGCCGAGCGTGTTTTCATCGCCTATCGCCGTTCCGAGGCCGAGATGCCTGCTCGTCTCGAAGAGGTCAAGCACGCCAAGGAGGAGGGCATAGAGTTCCTCACGCTGCACAATCCGCTCGAGTATCTTGGCGACGATCAGGGCAACGTTCGTGCCGTCGTCCTTCAGAAGATGGAACTCGGCGAGCCCGATGCCAGTGGACGCCGTTCGCCACAGCCCATCCCAGGCGCTACGGAGACCATAGAGATTGACCAGGCAATCGTGGCCGTCGGCGTTTCTCCGAATCCGATCGTCCCGACCAGCATCGAAGGCTTGGAACTTGGCCGCAAGAACACGATCGTCGTCAATGATGGCATGCAGACCAACATCCCGACCATCTTTGCCGGCGGCGATATCGTCCGTGGCGGTGCCACCGTCATCCTTGCTATGGGCGACGGTCGTCGTGCTGCTCAATCGATGCATGAGTATCTGAGTTGAGGGTTGAGAGTTGAGAGTTGAAAGTTGAAAGTTGAGAGTTGATAGTTGAGAGTTAAAGTTCTTCGCAGAGCGAAGCGGCAAAGCCGAGCGGAGAGTTGAAAGTTGAGAGTTGAAAGTTGAAAGTTGAGAGTTGAAAGTTGAAAACAGGTCTTCAGAGGCGGCCACGCTTGCGAGACGACTGACGCAGCGTTTTCGTGTGGCCTCGTCGCGCTACGGTCTCATCGCCGATGGCGACCGCATCCTCGTCGGCCTCTCCGGCGGCAAAGATTCACTCTGTATGCTCGAGCTTCTTGCCCGGCAGTCTCGCATCTACCGCCCCCGTTTTCACGTTGAAGCACTACACGTCCGCATAGACAGCGTTCAGTATGAGGCCGACGCCTCATATCTGAGCGCTTTTTGCGAATCCGTCGGCGTGCCCTTACATGTCGTCACGACCTCAATCACGCCGTCAGCCGTTCCCTCTGCCGATGAGCTTCCGACGGTGAGTCATGCTGCTCGTAAGCCGATGTGCTTTCTCTGCTCCTGGAATCGCCGTAAGCAATTCTTCAACTTCGCCCAAGAGCACGGCTTCAACAAGATTGCCCTCGGCCACCATCAGGACGACCTCCTGCACACGGCTTTGTTGAACCTCACTTTTCAAGGCCATTTCTCCACGATGCCCGTGCGGCTGGAGATGCGCAAGATGCCGTTGACCATCATCCGCCCCCTCGCCACGATCTGCGAGGCTGACATACGGGCTTTTGCCCAGCAGCGTGGCTACCAGCCTTTGCGCAAGACTTGTCCCTACGAGACGGCGACGCGCCGCACCGCTGCCCGCGAGTTGATGAGCCAAATCGAGGCCCTCAACCCAGAGGCCCGCTACTCGCTGTGGCACGCTCTCGAAGCTGCAGGGAAGCTGGTGGAAGCTTAAATAAAATGACGAATGACGAATGAGGAATGACTAATGACGAATGACGAATGAGGAATGACTAATGAGGAATGAGGAATGAACCGATTTGGGTTAAATAACCTTAATTGTCGTGACTCAGCCGCGCCGCATCCCACAAAAAGCAGTAACTTTGTCGTTTGAAAAGAAAGAAACAGACAGACATCGCATGATCAATATCAAAACCCTTTGTCTCGTGGCGCTCATCGCCTCGCCCTCCATCGCTCATGGCCAGCGCCGAAGAACTCCGAAAGCACCTGTCATACCCCTGACGGAACAGGTGGCAACCGCTTTGGCTGAATATGATTTCGAGCATGCCGAACAATTGCTCGACAAGGAGATGGCCGCGCTGAAGAAGAAGCGTAAGCCCACCGATCATCTCGACTCCCTGCTGCATCGCGCTCGTCAGGGTCAATCGATGCTTCATGCGACAGAGTGTATCACGGTCATCGACAGCGTCGTATGCCCGAAGGACGAGGCTTTGAAGCATATTCGTCTAAGTCGTGAGAGCGGCCGTGTCGACAGCTATTCCTCGTCGTTCCTGGTGAAGGTAGACAGCCCGGCCACGGTCTACGAGAACGAGCTGAGCAATAAGCGTTACTTCGCTCTCCCCGGCACGATGCACCTGGCTGTTGCCGACAAGATCGGCGACCAGTGGTCTGATCCCGTGGAGCTGAGCGGCCTTAACGATGACGATGTGTGTCAGAACTATCCGTTCCTGCTCTCCGACGGCCTCACGCTTTACTACGCGGCGACGGGTCCTGCGAGCATCGGGGGCTATGATATCTTCGTGAGTCGTGCCGACGGCGAGGACGGCACCTTCCTTGCCCCTGAGAACGTCGGTTTCCCCTTCAATTCGACGGCTAACGACTACTTGCTGGCCATCGACGAGCTTAATCAGTTGGGCTGGTTTGTCAGCGACCGTTATCAGTCCGACGGCAATGTCTGCGTGTACACCTTCATTCCCAACGCGACGCGTGAAGTCTATGGCGACGACATCGACGACGATGAGCTTCGTCGCCAGGCCCGTCTGACCTCCATCCGTTCGACGTGGTCCAACGCCGTTGCCGAAGATGAGACAGCCGAAGGCGTTCCCGCTGCCGTCGTCGCAGCCCAGCAGCGGCTGTCCGATGTCCGCAGCGGCAAGGTCCAGCATGACGAACGTGTGGCCCACGATTTCTGCTTCGTCATCGATGACAGCCGGACTTACACTTCGCTCGACCAGTTCCGTTCAGCCGAGGCCCGTCAGATGATGAGCGAGTGGTTGAGCCTTAGCAAGACCGAACAGACAGACGCCACGATGCTTCAGCGCCTGCGTGACAGCTATGCCGTTGCCTCATCGCAGGAACGCCGTGAGCTGTCGGAGACCATCCGTCGCCTGGAAGCAGACTATTTCCCCCTCGTGGAACGGATCAAACAGCTGGCCAAAGCCATTCGCAACACAGAGATACTCCATTGAGGCAAGGCCTCAGACATCAGTTCAAGCCTCGGTAAAGAGACACGCATTGGTGACACGTTTCGTTCACTAATGCGTGTCTCCGTTTTCAATTACGCATGCTGGACCGGATACGATTTCAAGTAGACTCAATAAGTCAGCTGGTTGACTTTGTCAAGTTGCCTTGGGTGTGGACGCAAACAGGCTTAAGGGATTCGGCATGGTCGTAGGGGTATGAACGTATGGTCGTAGGGGTGTGTACGTATGGTCGTAGGGGAATGAACGTATGGTCGTAGGGGAATGAACGTATGGTCGTAGGGGTATGAACGTATGGTCGTAGGGGTGTGAATGAATAGACGTATGAGGCCCCGCGTCTATATGTATTTTGGCAAAAAATAGAAAATATCGAAAATAAGCTTCACCTTTCACCTGGCTGTATAACGTATGGAAAATGAGAAGGTTCTGCGGTGAACCTTTATGTAGTGAAGTTTCACCAAGCTTCACCCCACAGACAGAGGGTAAGATGCTGATGTCACCGTGATCCCCGACTTTGTGGGAAAGCGCATCCGTTCTGACGCCTTGTGTGCTATTTCCTATGCCCATTTGTCAGTTAGCAAGAGTCTGTATGCCGTGAATTCCTTCGTGGACTCTTGTGGGGTGAAGCTCAGTGAAACTTTGCGGGATAAAGGTTCACCGCGGAACGCATTGATATTCTTTTGATTAAAAGCCAAGGTGAAAGGTGAAGGCTATTTTTGCAAATCGCATAAAATGGAGCCTGCCCATGGCGCTGTCCAGCTCACGCGATTTTTCCTACATTTTTAAGCGGTCGTAGTATATTATTTCACGAGAACTTTCTGTTTGTTGACGATGTATACGCCTCGCTTGACGGGTATGCGTGCATCGAAGTCGAGCCAATCCCGGAAGATGAGTTTGCCAGATAGGTCTGTGACGGCTACGGTCTGCGGTTTGTTCACGCGGATGTTGATGACGCCGATACCACCCGCGGCCTCGAGTGTCTGTTCGGCTGTGAGCATAGGCACTTTTATGCCTACTATCTCGCCTCCGTCGCCCATGATGAGGCGTCGTTGCTTCAGTATGAACCTGCCCACGGCGACGCACTTCTTGTCGCTCATATTGGCAATCAGTCCGAGGCTGACGGTGGTTGGCTCGTCGATCATGAAGGTGACGGCGTTATTCTCAGACAGCCTTGTCCACGCCAAGGCGTTGCTGGGGAGGTCGTCAGTCACGGGCAGCTCATCGCCTGCCGCTGCCGCGACGTAGGTGCCCTCGGTGAGCCAATTGTAATAGTAGGTGTCTCCGTCGCGGTCGGCGATGAAGGTGTACTCTCCGGCGGGCAGTTCGACGGTCTGATAGATCATGAGGTCTCGGATGACTGGCTCGAAGCCGGAGTAGGAATCTTCGAGTGTGAGGTAGTTGTTCTTCTCTTTGTCGACGTGCCATTCGGTGAGGATATTTCCGTTCTTGACGTTGCCTTTCTGCTTCCACGGCGACGATGAGTCGTTCATCAGCAGTTTGAGGTATCGGGCGCTGTTAGCCGGATTCACGGTTCCCGGTGCTGTGCGGAAGGGATGCCTGTAGTTCTTCAGGAATCTGGCGGCTACATCGTTGTCGCTGCCGTTGGGGTTGAGGCAGAAGATGCCGAGAGAGTTCTCCCATGCATCGCCGTCGGGCCCGAAGTTGGACCGTGCTCCTGTCCGTCCGTGACCGGAGCGGTCGATGACGTCTCCGCCGTCCTGATTGAAGTCGTAGTAGAGCAGCAGGTCGGTGTTCTCGTCGGGCCGCTCGACGGGCGCATCAGCCGTGGCCAGCATGTTGGCCGTTGTGATGACGGAGCTCCACACGCGCAGCTCGTCGATGATACCGTTGAAAGGCCTCTCGCTTCCGCCTATGGTGAACTGCTGGAGCACGGGTAGGGACGATGCGCCACTGAGCCTGGCGCTGCTGAGCAGCTGGGCATCACGGTAGAAGTTGACCGTTCCGGCCCTGAAGGTGACGGCGTAGTGATGCCATTCGTCGAAGATGACACCGCCGCGCTCGCTGGTGACGTTCTTGCCGTTGATGTCCAGCGACAGCTCACCTGTGGGCTTCACACCGATTTGCATCGTCGAGGCGTTGTCGCCGATATGGAATCCGTTGTCGGTGATCCGTCCCGGGAACATCCACCAATCGACGGTGAACGCCTTGGCCGCTTCGTCGCCGAAGGGTGACGGCGCTGTCACCTGGTCGTCGATGCCGTCGAGATGCAGTCCATGCTTGCCGTCGGCATTGCAGACGACGACCGCCCTCTTGCGTGTGAGCCGGTCCGCCCCCTTGGCGTTGACGGCGGTGAGTGTCACGTCATATACGCCAGGCACGTTGAGGGTCACGGTCCTGTCCTGACCCTCTATGCGATAGATCTCGAGGTTGTTGGCCAGATCCCACGTCCACTGGCTTGGGGAGAACTTGGACTCGTCGACGAGTTCCACCTGCTGCCCTTTGAGGATGATGTTGTCGTTGATGCTGAATGCTGCCTCGGGCGCCACGGCGCCGACGCTTACGGTCTTGGTGACCGATCGGTTGCCCTCGCTGTTGTAGGCTGTCAGGCGGACGGTGTATTCGCCGTTCTCAGTGAATGTGGCTGCCGCGTTGACGCTCTTGACGACGGGGTTCTCTGCGCCTTCGATGTCCCATTCGTAGGTTGCCGCCTCGATGGGCGTCGATGTGTTGACGAAGGTGATGTGCTGTCCGGCGCTGATGTCCCCCTCAGGTACGGTGAAGTCTACGTCGGGAAGGACGGCAGGCTGAACGTTGACTGTCGCCGTCTTCTCGGCTGTCTCGCCATAGGCGTTGGTCGTCGTCAGGGTGACTGTCTGCGGCCCAGCCTGATTGAACACGACGACAGGACTTACGGTACCTTCGAGACGATCGACGTCGGTGCCTGTGAACTGCCATTGCCATCGGGCGGTGTTAAGAGCGCTGAGGTTGGTGATGGCGAAGGGCTTGCCAAGGGTGACGACGTCGGCACAGGAGAAGTCGGCGTAGGTGTCGCTCTTCAGCGGGTTCTTCTCATCGCCCAAGACCTTGTGCTCAAAGGAGAAAGCATCCGCCCGACTGAGCTCTGCGTCGCTGACGCCTTTGCCGTCGACGAGGAAGGTGGTGCCATCCTCGACGCGCGTGCTCATATTATAATAGTGCAGCAGGTCGTCATAAATCATCGGGTGTGCGATGTCCATCTGATAGGCGTCCTTGATTTGCTGTTCGGTGCGTGCGCAGTCCCAGAAACGTATCTCGTCGAGATATCCACGCCATGGTGCATCGTAGACCTGCTTGTAGTTGGTCGTCGTGCCCTCGGTGACGCCGAATGTCAGGCTGGCAGGTCCCTTGATGCCGTGGTGGTTGTAGCGGTTGGACCACTTGACGACGCGTCGTCCGTTGACATACACGCGTGTCTCCAGTTCCTCGTTGACGATGGCGATATGATAGAGCCGCCCGCCGACGAGACGTGTGCTGGATCGTGTGTATGAACCTCCGTCGTTGCCGAGCTCGAAGTAGCCGTTGTTGATGATCTTGAAGAAATAAGTGGTCGTGTCGGCGCGCATACGGAATCCGCAGCTCTCGCCGGTCGATGTAGCAGCGAGATAGGTCCAGAACTCCAGCGTGAAGCTGGTGATGGACTCCTTGATAAGATTGGGAATGACAATCTTGCCTTTGTCGACGAACATGATGTCGTTGCCTGTGTCGTCAGCCGTCTGGCTTGTGACGGCCACGGGCGACGACGGTTTGCTCTCGATGTCATAGCCGTTGACGTGGTATATGGCCGTGACGGTGTAGCATCCGCCGGCGTCGACAGCAGCAGTCGTCGAGGATGCCGAGCCGTAGAGCGAGCCGTTACGATAGACCTTATAGCTGGTGGGCTCATGTCGACTTCCGGCCGGCGCTTCCCAGGATATTGACGTGCCTTCCGACAGCAGGTTGCGTGGTTCCGGCACCGCTTCTCCGCTGACGACGGCCGTGATCTCCGTCTTGGCTCCTGCGCTGGGCACGGCCACGGGCTCAGTAATGGGGAAAGCGACTTCGACGCCGTTGCGGTCGAAGGTATAATCGATGATGCTGGCTTCGTAGATGTGCCCTTCGCCTTCGCCCCATGCCCGTGTCTCCACCCAGAAGAAATACTTCAGCGGACGTGTATGGTCGAAATCCTTGGTGAGCGCCGTCAGGTCGTAGCCGAACTCCATGGGCTCGGTGTGCAGCTCACCGTCGGCCCATCGTCCGAGCATGGGTATCTCGGGTGCCGGTCGCGTCTGTCCCTTATTGCCGTCGCCGCAATATTCGAAGTGTGTCAAAGAGATGGATTTCTCAGGCGCCGTGGCGTTGAGGTCCTGGGCAGCGCCGACGTAAAGCGCCATCTCAGAACGCCGGCTGTAGTCCATCTTTACGCGTAGCGTTCGTATCGGGCGATAGTCGCGCATCACCTCATAGTAGCCAGGCGTGAAGCTGTTGGACTTAGGCCATCCCTTGACGGAGTTTGATCGTTCGTAGGGGCAATAGATGAAGCCGTTGTTGGCATAGCCGTCGCCCCACGAGTTGCAGATGATCCATGCTCCGACTTCATTGTCGCCGTCGGCATTACGCTCCTCTCCGACGACCCCATTACCGTCGAGGTCTACCTCGACACGGTCATCGTAGCCGACAATCGTCATGGCGTGATTATAGGTCTCATTCCAGTCGGTAATGTATTTCATACCTGTCACGCCCGCCGCGTCGTTGGCCGCCGTCTTGGGTATGATGCCCTCGAACGGTCCGGCCGCCACTCCGATGCCGCAGATGCCTCCGCCGGCATAGCTCTCGTCGCCACAGCGGTTCCACAGATAGTTCTTGACGATTTCTCGTCCCTCCTCGGTACCACAGTTGAAGGGGAAGCTGTTGCCTGAGGCGATGCGGTTGTGCATCGTTGCAAACCACCGGTCGTAGCCTTGCATCCAGCCGCAGTCATCGTCCTGATCGTCCTGTGAGGATCGTCCGTAGATTCGGCTGTAAGTGGTTCCTCCGTATGTTGCGCAGCTGGCTATGCCTACGTCTTTTCCAAGACGGTCGTAGCCGGTTCCGTTCGGGCTATTGGTGTTGAGCATCCACGGAAAATGTGTGGCGTAACGTCGTTCGTCGGTGTCGGCTGCTACGAAGCGTGCGGTATTGATCTGGTGGGTGAACTGGTAGTAGATGCTTGATGCGGCGCCGCACGAACCGCCGGACTGATTGATGATAGGGGGAAATGAGGGGAGCAGGGCATTGTTGACATGGTCAGGGCGTACATGTCCTGCAGCGATGCTCTGCTTCATTCGTTTGATCAGCCGTTGTGCGGCAACGCGGTCAACCGTCGGGTGGGGTGATGGTAGGTCGGGATACTTTACGCGATCCCATTGGCCAGGCTGAGCCATGGCGGTCATGGCTATGGTCAGGGTGGCGACTGTCAGGTTGCGTCGAAGTTTGTTCATAGGAGTTTAGGTTTTATAGGATTTGTTCAGATTGATGAGTTTGTCAGGTTGTGGTGGTGTGTGCGCGTCATCGGAACCGCTGCAGTCCGCTCTTGAGCCATTGGACGTATGCGTCGATGTCCTCGTTGAAGCTGTAGGGCGCTGCCAGGGGTCGTGCTTGGTTGTCGAGTAGCACGTAGAATGGCTGTGTCTGGGCTCCGAACTTGTAGCGTTGCAGGTAGCTCCACTTGTCGCCTACGGTTCGCAGGCGACGGGTTGTACCGTCGGGTTCGTTGACGGTGATGGTCTCGGGTAGTGGTGTCTTGTCATCGACGTATAGGCTGACGAGGATGTAGTCGTCGGTCATGATTTGTCGTACGCGTGTGTCGGTCCATACTGCAGCCTCCATCTTGCGGCAGTTGACGCATCCGTAGCCGGTGAAGTCGAGCATGACGGGCTTGTGGGCCCGCTGTGCGGCGGCCATGCCTTGCTCGAAGTCGGTATAGACGGCCTCGACGGTGTTGGCGTTGAGGTTGAAGTCCTGCGTCCACATGGGCGGGGCAAAGGCGCTGACGGCTTTGCACGGCGCACCCCACAGGCCGGGCACCATATACAGGGCGAAGGCGAGCACACAGAGGGCGGAGAGGAAGCGCGTGACACCTATCTTAGGACGTGCCACGACGTTACCATCATCGTCGTACTCGTCCTCGTCGTGCGGCAGACGGATCCAGCCGAGGAGGTAGAAGCCCATGAGGGCGAAGATGAGGATCCACAGGCAGAGGAAGGTCTCGCGGTCGAGCAAGCGCCATCCGTAGGCGAGGTCGGCTACGCTGAGAAACTTGAGGGCGAAGGCCAGCTCGACGAGTCCGAGCACGACCTTGATGACGTTCATCCAGTTGCCGCTCTTGGGCGCCGACTTGAGCCATGTGGGGAACATGGCGAAGAGGGTGAAGGGTGCTGCCAGGGCGAGTGCGAAGCCGAACATACCGACGGTGGGTGCTACGACGGAGCCGCTGGTGACCATGTCGACGAGTAGCAGGCCGATGATGGGTCCGGTGCATGAGAAGCTGACGAGCACGAGCGTTAGTGCCATGAAGAAGATGGAGAGCAGTCCTGTTGTCGACGACGCCTTCTCGTCCATCTTCGTCGACCACGACGAGGGCAACGTGATCTCGAAGCCTCCGAGAAACGAGGCTGCAAAGACTACGAGCAACGCGAAGAGGAAAAGGTTGAAGATGGCATTCGTGGAGAGGGCGTTGAGCGATGACGGCCCCCAGATGAGTGTCACGAGCAGGCCTAAGCCGACGTAGATAACGACGATAGAGAGGCCATAGAGGATGGCATCCTTTATGCCTTTCTTCTTGTCATCCTTGGAACGTTTAAGGAAGAAGCTCACTGTCATCGGTATGATGGGCCACACGCAGGGTGTGAGCAGGGCTATGAGTCCGCCGGCGATGCCGAGCAGGAAGATGGCCCAGAGGGATCGTGAGCGTGTGGTGGTGTCAGCGTTGAGGTCTTGGAGCTGGTCGATGACAGGTGTCCAGAGGTTTGAGGAAGACCCCCTCTCCGCTCCCCCTTCTGGGGAGTACGGTATGTTTTGCATTTTGCCTTCTTTACTTGACAGGTGACCGTCCTCCCCAGAAGGGGGAGCGGAGAGGGGGTCTGGTGAGGGTTGAGGGTTGAGCGTTGAGGGTTGAGGGTTGAGCGTTGAGGGTTCTTCGCTGAGCGAAGCGGCAGAGCCGAGCGGAGGGTTCTTCGCGGGGGTGTCGGGTTTCTTGTCGGATGGCAGCTGTGCGTCTTGAGTAGAGGCGGGGGCGTTTTCTGTCATTTCGCCCTTGAAGTCGAACTCTACGTTGGAGGGTGGCATACAGCTCTCGTCGTTGCAGGCGCCATAGTTGAGGTAGCCGATGGCTTTCCACTTGCCGCCTGTCAGCTTGAGGCGTTGTGTGGCTGTGGCTTTCTTCTCAACAAAGGTCACCTCGCACTCGAAGATGGCGTCCATGATGCGTTGTGGTGCAGGGGAGATGCGCAGCGAGCCTTGGGGCTTCGCGCCCTGAAGGGTCTCGAAGTTGAGGGTCATGGGTGTGGGTCCACCGTCGTTGTCGGGCCCATAGAGGTGCCATCCGTCGTCGATGATGAAGTGGAATATGAGGTCGATCATGTCAGGGTGGCCGCTGACGGGTCGCTGCTCGGCTGTGGCTTTCACCGGATTGGACATTCCTTGTGCGGTGGCAAGTAGGCACACGAGTGCTAAGGTGAGGAGGGTGATAAGTCGTTTCATTTTGGTTAATTGCTTTTTTCGGGCGTAAAAGTACATATTTATATTCAACTGGCCAAATTAAACGTTGAAAAGTTGAAAATTGAAAGTTGAAAGTTCTTCGCAGGGCGAAGGGAGAAGAGCTGGAGCGGAAAGGGTCTATTTGAAAGGTTCAACCTTTCAACAATTAACGAAGCCCGCATCGTCGTGGGGGACAATGCGGGCTGGATGTGTGGTGACTGTGGGGGTGTACAGCCTTATATGACTTTCTCGATGTTTGCGAGGTTGCGTGCGACATCTTCGTCGGTCACCTCATAGTCTTGGAGGTTACCAGCCAGATACTGGTCGTAGGCTGTCATGTCGATGAGTCCGTGTCCGCTGAGGTTGAAGAGTATGACCTTCTCCTCGCCGGTCTGTGTGCACTTATCTGCCTCGCGAATGGCAGCGGCTATGGCGTGGCAGCTCTCCGGAGCGGGAATGATGCCTTCGGCACGGGCGAAGAGTACGCCAGCCTGGAAGGACTCGAGCTGTTTGATGTCTACGGCTTCCATGAGGCGGTCCTTGAGTAGCTGGCTGACGATGACACCTGCTCCGTGGTATCGCAGTCCGCCGGCGTGTATGTTGGCGGGCATGAAGTTGTGTCCGAGGGTGAACATGGGCAGGAGTGGCGTGTAGCCTGCCTCGTCGCCGAAGTCGTATTGGAAGACGCCGCGTGTGAGCTTGGGGCACGATGCGGGTTCGGCGGCGATGAAGCGTGTCTTCTTGCCCTCAAGGATGTTGTGGCGCATGAAGGGGAAGGCTATTCCGCCGAAGTTGCTGCCGCCGCCGAAGCAGGCGATAACCATGTCGGGGTATTCGCCGGCCATGGCCATCTGCTTCTCGGCTTCGAGACCGATGACGGTCTGGTGCAGGGCGACGTGATTGAGTACGGAGCCGAGTGTGTACTTACAGTTGGGTGTCGACATGGCGAGCTCGATGGCCTCTGAGATGGCCGTGCCGAGGGATCCCTGGTTCATCGGGTCGCGTGTGATGATGTCTTTTCCGGCGCGTGTCGACATCGACGGTGAAGCCTCGACGGTGGCGCCGAAGGTCTGCATGATGGAGCGGCGATAGGGCTTCTGGTTATAGGATATCTTGACCTGATAGACGGCGCACTCGAGTCCGAAGACCTTGGCGGCGTAGGAGAGTGCAGCTCCCCACTGTCCGGCACCGGTCTCTGTGGTGACGTTGGTGACCCCCTGTACCTTGTTATAGTAGGCCTGTGCGAGTGCTGAGTTGAGCTTGTGGCTGCCGACGGGCGACACGCTCTCGTTCTTGAAATAGATGTGAGCCGGAGTCCCGATAGCTTCCTCGAGTCCGTAGGCCCGGACGAGGGGTGTCGAGCGGTAGTACTTGTACATCTCGCGGACCTGGTCGGGGATGTCAATCCACTGGTCGGTCTGGTTGAGTTCCTGGCGTGCGAGCTCCTCGGCGAAGATGGGGTAGAGGTCCTCGGCCTTAAGTGGTTCCTTGGTGGCGGGGTTGAGGGGCGGCATGGGCTTGTTGATCATGTCGGCCTGGATGTTGTACCACTGTGTGGGGATCTCGCTCTCAGGCAAGATGAAACGTTTCTGTCTTGTACTCATAACGTTTGTGTTGTTTGTGATGGTGAATAATGGTTGGTGATTTGAAAGGTGATTTTGTGGGTCATGATGACTTTGGGATTTTGATTTGGCGACAAAAGTAATATATTATTTTTGAATGACCATCGTTTCGGCCGATTTTTATTGTCCCTGACATGGTTTTTATCTACTTTTTCGCGTCGTGTTTTGCTAAAAGAAAGGCTTCGGGGTGAATAAATGAAGAATAAGTCGTATCTTTGTCGCCGAAACAGAAGAGTGACAGGCTTCATGACGACAGCCGATCAGCAGCGACGCATCATCCACGTTGACATGGACGCTTTCTTTGCCAGCGTGGAACAGCGCGACTTCCCGGAGTTGCGTGGTGTGCCTTTGGCAGTAGGTTACGACGGCCCGCGCGGTGTCGTTGCGACAGCGAGCTACGAGGCGCGTCGCTTCGGTGTCCATTCGGCTCAGGCTATGCAGACGGCTAAGCGGCTGTGCCCACGGCTGGTCATCGTGCCCGGGCGATATAAGGTGTATAAAGAGGTGTCGGCACAGATGCATGAGATCTTCCATGAGTATACGGACCAGATCGAGCCCATCTCTCTGGACGAGGCGTTCCTCGACGTTACCGAGAACAAGCCGGGCATAGAGCTTGCCGTGGACATCGCCCGCGAGATCAAGGCAAAGATCCGTCAGCGGCTGAGCCTGACGGCTTCTGCGGGCGTGTCCTACAATAAGTTTCTGGCCAAGATCGCGTCGGACTATCGTAAGCCCGACGGCTTGACGGTGATCCATCCCCGTCGCGCTCAGACGTTCATCGATGCCCTCAGGATCGAGAAGTTCTGGGGCGTAGGTCCTCGGACTGCGGAGCAGATGCACCGCATCGGCATCTTCACCGGCGCCGACCTGCGTGCCAAGTCGTTGAGTTACCTTACCGAGCGGTTCGGTAAGATGGGCGGTGTGCTCTACGGCTTTGCACGTGGCATCGACGACAGGCCTGTCATGACAGAATGGGAGCGAAAGAGCGTCAGCTGCGAGCATACGTTCGAGCATGACATCAGCACGGCTGACGAGGTGGCAGAGAAGCTTCGCCAGTGTGCCGAGGACCTCACGGGACGTCTCGGTCGCGCAGGCTTCAAGGGTCATACGCTGACGTTGAAGGTGAAGTTCCACGATTTCTCGCAAATCACGCGCAGCATCACGCCAAGCACTGAGCAGTTGATACCCGTAGACGCAGGCACCATCATGGAGTTGGCGTCACAGCTGATGGAGAAGGTGGACTATCATGAAAAACCGATACGCCTCATCGGCATCGGCATCAGCAATCCGATGCACGATGGCGAAGAGGCGCAGGAGGCAGAATGGATACAGCTACAATTCGATTTCAAGCCCTGGTGAACGAACACTCTTTATCCATTGTCCATTATTCATTATTCATTATTCATTATTCATTTTCCATATCCCACGGGGTGATTCAGCAGGAGCATCTGCTCGTCGACAAGTCCGAGTCCCTTGGCGAGACGCTCGCGGTCCATCATGGCTCGGGCCACGGTGGCGAGGCCCATGGCTGTGGCTGCCAGGTAGATGTTCTGCGACACGTAGCCGGCATCGATACGACCGTAGTCAGCCGCTGCGGCACTATTGCCGAACTTTCGGCTGTCGCTGACGATGACGAGGCAGACGGGTGCTTCCTTGGCAAAAGGCTGACGGTCGCCGGCGACGGCCGGACGAAGGTCCTCGGTGCTCACTCGCTTCAGGCAGTGCTGCTTGGCGTCGTAGCTGTAGGCGCCGTCCTTACGGCAGACGTAGAGTTGGATGTCCTGTCTGTTCATGGCTGTCGGCGCCGTCAGACGGCCGTCTTCACGGTTGATGCCGTTGGCAGCCCACAGCAGCAGTGACAGTTGGTCCGTGCTGAGTGCTTTGTCCGAGAAACTGCGGACAGAATGGCGGTTTGCGAGGGCGTCCATGACGCTCATCGTGCTCTGGGCGGGGTCGGGGGCAGGCAGCTTGATGGTATCCTGAGCGTGGAGGCTCAGGGAAAGGACGGCTGCCATGCAGAGTATCATTGTCTTTTTCATTGCTTACATTGCGATGATGTCTTTCTCCAGCTTCTCAGGAGCGGTGATGGGGGCAAAGCGCTTCACCGTGTTCCCATCGCGTGAGATGAGGAATTTGGTGAAGTTCCATTTTATGGCAGAGCCCAGCAGCCCCTTTGTCTGGCTCTTCAGGTACTTGAAGATGGGGTCGGCATTGTCGCCGTTGACGTCCACCTTCTTCATGATCTGGAAACTCACGCCGTAGTTCAGCTGGCAGAATCCTTCGATCTCGCTGTCGCTGCCCGGATCCTGGCTTGCGAACTGGTTGCAGGGGAAGCCGATGACGACCAGTCCCTGCTCGCGGTATTTCTGGTTCAGCTCCTCCAGCCCGGCGAACTGAGGTGTGAAGCCACACTTGCTGGCTGTGTTGACGATGAGCAACACTTTGCCGCGGAACTGTCCGAAGTCCAGTTCCTTGCCTTTGCTCGTGAGGGCTTTGAAGTCATAGATTGATTCCATTCGTGTTGATGCTTGATGATGAGTGTATTGTATTATTGTGCTTAGACCGAAGCTTCAATCGTTCAAGTCGTGATGCAGCAACCGATAATGGGCCATTTCCTCATACTTCGTGCCGGGACGTCCGTAGTTGGCATAAGGGTAAATGCTGATGCCTCCGCGGGGCGTGAACAGTCCGATGACCTCGATATATTTAGGGTCCATCAGCCGGATCAGGTCCTTCATGATCGTGTTGACGCAGTCCTCGTGGAAGTCGCCATGGTTGCGGAAGCTGAAGAGGTAGAGCTTCAGCGATTTCGACTCCACCATCCGCTCGCCGGGAAGGTAGTTGATGCGGATCTCGGCAAAGTCGGGCTGGCCAGTGATCGGGCACAGCGAGGTGAACTCCGGGCAGTTGAAACGAACCCAGTAGTCGTTCTCTGGGTGACGGTTGGCGAACGTCTCGAGGACGTCAGGGGCGTAATCCGTGCGGTAGGTGGTCTTGCGGCCTAAGGCCGACAAGCCCTCCGCTTCTCTTTCTGTTGACATATTCTCTATATATATTAATAAGGTGTACCATGATGGCTCCGATGACGACAAAGTGGTAGCCTGCATCGTCAGCCAGCACGTTTTATGGGGCAAAGTTACGCATTTATTTGCACACGAACGGCCTTAAAACACAAATTAACGTGCCGGCCGACTCATTTATTCTGTTTTTTTTCTGTTAAAAGGTGAGGCTATGTCGGCAAAATGTCCTACCTTTGTCACGTCATAAACGTATTTAGGTTCACTTAAACGATGAAAAACTATCTCTTCCTGCTCTTCGCAGCAGCCCTCGCTCTGGGCTTCGCAGCCTGCAGCGACGATGACGAGCCCGTCGAGGTCGTCTTGCCCGAACAGCCCGCGACGCCGCAACCCGTCATCGACTATCCCGACTGTTCAGCGATGCTAGGAGCATCACAGACCGACGTCATCGCGAAGTACGGCGACGCTACGACGGAACTCGAAAACGGGCTCCTCTACTACTACGACAGTGGCAGCTTCGAAGCCTTCCTCGTGCTGTTCAACCCGCAGAACGCCACCGCCTACCAGCTCGTGCAGAAGCGCTTCCCCGGGACGATTGCCACGCAGGACATCTGTGATTTCTTCGCCAGCAAGTACTTCAGCTATGGCTCACAGATCCATGCCTTCCAGGACGACGAGACCGGTGAAGCACGGGAGCGCACGCTGTACTTCTACGGCAACACCGCCAAGCAGAAAGACGCCACCGTATACATTCAGGTCAGCGACATCGATGTGACGTACGTCAACCTGCACAACCTCCCTGAGCAGCAGTAGGAGCTATTCCTTAGAACAACCCTGTCGAGCGCGTTGTTTTTAAGAACCATCATTCTATTCATGTTA
>CAMOSA010000034.1 GCA_946624335.1 uncultured Prevotellaceae bacterium | reverse complement strand
TGTGCATAGGACATGGCGTACGCCGTCGTTGAGGTAGCTCTCGATGAAGGGCAGCAGTTCCAGCTGGCTCTCCTCCTTCCATCCGTTGATGCTGATGCGCCCGTCGCGTACATCGGCGCCGAGCACGATGCGCTCGGGCCCGAAGTCGTGGAGCCATGTACGTACCACCTCGGGATGCGTGACGGCCATACTGCCGACGGTGACCATGTGCGCACCGGCCTCCAGCACCTTGCCCAGGTCTGCTTCGGTCTTCACGCCGCCGCCGAAGTCCACGATGAGGTTTGTCTCGTCGGTGATGCGGCGTAGAATGTCGAGATTGACGACATGGTGAGAACGGGCGCCGTCGAGGTCGACGACGTGTAGTCGACGAAAGCCGAGCAATTCCATCTCATGGGCCACCAACACGGGGTCGTGAGAGTAGACCGTCTGCGTGGCATAGTCGCCCTTGGTCAGGCGTACGCACTGGCCGTTGATGATATCTATGGCTGGTATAAGGAGCATATCTTGTTCGGGTCTGGATCCCGTGGATTATCGTGTGAAAGTTTAGAGTTTGAAGTACCTTTAGGTATTTGTCTGATGAAAGCGTTCGGAGCCCGTCTATGAGGGAAGCTCGAGGAATCTCTTCAGTATTCGTTCGCCCACAGCACCGCTTTTCTCTGGGTGGAACTGCGTAGCGTAGAAGTTGTCCTTGCGTAGCGCTGCGCTGAATGGCACGATGTAATCCGTGGTGGCGGCGGTGAACTCGCACACAGGAACGTAGAAACTGTGGATGAAATAGACGAAACTGCGGTCTTCGATCAGGCCGCCATCGCCCATAGTCCTTATCTCGTTCCACCCCATGTGGGGGACTTTGTCCTCGTGGCGTGTGGGGCGAAAGCGCATCACGTCGACGGGGAAGATGCCGAGACACTCGGTGTCGCCCTCCTCGGAGTGGCTGCACATCAGCTGCTGGCCGATGCAAATGCCGAGGACAGGCTGGCGGAGCGAACGGATCACGTCGTCCAGCCCGTGCTGACGCAGGTAGCCCATCGCCTGGCTGGCCTCGCCCTGTCCGGGGAACAGTACACGGTCGGCTTTGCGGAGCTCTTCAGCGTCGTCTGTCAAGAGTGGTTCTACGCCCAGGCGCTTCAGCGCGTGGACCACGGAATAGACATTTCCGGCATTATATTTGACGATGGCTACTTTCATCCTTGCGTTTTGGTCACTTGTGTCAACTAATTGGCTGCAAAGGTACAAAAAAAAACGCGTGCGCGAACGTTTTTTATTAAAAAAGTCTTCCGTGAACTGAAATACTTGACAAATATCGTAGACGTGCCCTCGTAGAGGGGTGTATAGGTATAGGCTTTCACGTCCCGTCCATAAGGCCTTAACGTCCTGTCCTTATGCCCGTAAGGACGAGACGTTAACGCGGTAACGTCCTGGACGTTCAGACACGCACTCTGTGAGGCTCAAAAAACGTGCCGTGACGTCTGAGAACAAGTGCCGTGACGCTTGGGTTGACGGGGCGTGATGCTGCTGACTTGTCGTGCAGACGCCGGTGATGTCGGCCCATTTGGACTCTGTGTAACCTAATATTCCTATGCGCGACGCTCCGCGCTCCTTGTTGTTTTGCGGTGTCCCCTCGGTCAGTGGCAGTATTTGTTCTGCAGGATGCGCGTACCGGGCTCCACATCGTCGGTGACCCATATATTTCCGCCGATGACGGCGTCGTGGCCGATGGTGATGCGACCGAGTATGGTGCTGTTGGCATAGACGATGACGTTGTCCTCGAGGATCGGGTGGCGCGGGATATTCTTGATGGGATGGCCGTCGGCGTCAAGGGGGAAACTCTTGGCACCGAGCGTAACGCCTTGATAGAGCTTCACGTGAGAACCGATAATACAGGTGGCGCCTATGACGACTCCCGTGCCGTGGTCGATGGTGAAATGGTCGCCGATGGTGGCGCCGGGGTGGATGTCGATGCCTGTCTCGGAGTGGGCCATCTCGGTGATGATGCGTGGTATGAGCTCCACGCCCAGGGTCAGCAGGGTGTGGGCCACGCGGTAGTTGGTGACGGCTTTGATGACAGGGTAGCATGCGATGACTTCGCTGTAGGTCTGCGCTGCTGGGTCGCCGAGATAGGTTGCACGGACGTCTGATGCCAGCGTCTGGCGCAACTGGGGCAGTTGGTTGACGAAAGCCGTCGCCGTGGCTTCGTCGGTCTGGTCGGACAACAGGGTGTAGAGGCGTTCCAGCGCAACCCCGACGTGGAAGAGGCGGTTGTGGTCGGTTACGCCACTTTGGCCGTAGTAGCCGGGGAAAAGCACGCTGCGGCACAGCTCCATGAATTCCTTGAGTGCCGTCAGCGAGGGCAGGGTGGTGGGCTGTCGGCCGTCATTGAGGGGTGCCATGGACGCAGTGGAGGAGAGGGCATCGGCGATCGTACTCAGCTGCGGGGCTGTGTGGTCCTTGCCTCCGATGGTTGCCTGTCGTGGCATAGTGCTTTCGACGTTCGTCATAGGAGGGTTGTCTTCGAGTGGTTATGTGATTGTGGTGCTTTTTGCGGTGCAAAGATAGTGCTTTTTCTCCACATAAAGGGCGTCACGACACCTTTTTTTCTCACAGACGCACACATTACCTTCACAAGACCTCAATAATGTCGCGTATGTCTGTCGTGTAGAACGGCGACCTGCGGCTGTGCAGGATGCTGTTGCGGAAGGTCAGTGCCTTGCCTGTCTCGGGATCTGCTTCGCGCAGGGCACTTGCCACCTGAATTGTCTCGTCGCCCATCTTGGCGTTGATCTTGTCAGCTACAGCCGACATCGCCTGGAGCTTCTGCTTCAGCACGGGTGGTATGTCCAGAAAGCTCGTTTGCAGTTCCCACTCGGGGACGATAGCGCTGACGATGACGCCGGCGCGTTTCCATCGGAGGTCTCCCGGCTTCAGCCCCATGCCCTGCGGCTCATTCTGGTATTCGATGTAGGAATCTTCCAACCTTCGCTGCGATATCTTGATGCACTGGTCCAATGCCTCTATGGCAGCCCTCACGATTTCGGGGTCTGATTGTGCCGGCGCGGCCAGACTGACGCTGCTGCTGAGCGATAGCTGGTCCAGGTCCTCACGGAACGGGTTGGTAGAGGCGAACACGGTCACCACCTGGGCCATCGACTGTTGTCGCCGCAGTTTGGCGGCACATCGTGCTGCGAAAGCTGCTACGGGTGTGGACAGGGCTTCGCGGCTTGTCAGCATCACTGGGAAGCTGCGGCTGGTGCAGATGGTCTGCTTGCGCGGCAGGTTGTCCAGCGTGATGCAGTCGTGGCCGTGTAGCTCCAACCAAGTGCGAAGTCCCGTGACGCTCATCGACCGTCGCACCTGCTCGCCCGGCAGGCGCGTAAAGTCCAGTGCCGTGCGTATGCCCTTGGCAGTCAGGCGTGCCGCATGACGGCGTCCGATGCCCCACACGTCACCTATGGGGAACAGCGCCAACGCTTTCTCGCGTTGCGTCTCTGTGACGATGACGCAGCACTTGTGGTAGGCCGGGTAGCGCTTGGCAAACTTGCTGGCCAACTTGGCCAAGGTCTTCGTCGGACCGATGCCGATACTCACGGGCATACCGGTCCACTTGCGCACTTTCGCTGCCAGGGCCTCGCCCCACGCCTTGAAGTCAGTCGGGGCGTAGGGCGACTCTTCCAGCATGAGGAAAGCTTCGTCGATACTGTATACGAAGACTTCCGGCACATGCTGCCGGAGGATATTCATCACGCGACGTGACATATCGCCGTAGAGCGTATAATTGCTGCTCAGCGCATGGATCTCGTGATCGGGGAAGCGCTCTGCCAGCTGGAAGAAAGGAAGCCCCTCGGGCACGCCCAGTGCCTTGGCCTCGGCCGAACGGGCCACGACGCAACCGTCGTTGTTCGAGAGAACTACGACGGCCTTGCCTTCGAGCGAGGGGTTGAAAACGCGCTCGCAAGAGACGTAACAGTTGTCGCAATCGACCAAGGCGTAGCGCATAGCAAGGCACAAAGGTACACAAAAAAGTCGGCAAACGGGCAAAAATGATGAGATAAAATGTCAAAAGCTATCGTTTGTCGCTTATTTTAGCTATCTTTGTGCCCGAAAAAACAGAACAAGCCGATGAATGAGATACAATTCCTGACCGTAGAAGTGAGCGAGTCGCTGCCAATCCCTTTTTATTCCGAAGGAATCCGTGCGGGCTTCCCTTCGCCGGCAACGGACTATGAGGAGGAGCCCATAGACCTCAACAAGGCGTTGATCAAGAACCGCGAAGCCACGTTCTTTGCTCGGGTGAAGGGCGACTCGATGATTGATGCCGGCTACCTGCCTGGTGATATCGTCATCGTCGACCGTTCGCTCGAAGCCCGTTCGGGCGACGTTGTCGTGGCCTGTGTCGACGGCGAGTTTACCATCAAGGAGCTCGACCTCTCACAGCAGAAAAACGGCATCGTGTGGCTGTTGCCTCACAATGCGGCTTACCCTCGCATACAGATTACGTCGGAACAGAGCTCTCAAATCTGGGGTGTCGTGACCTATTGCATTCACAAGAGCGTCCGACCGTGACGGACTGATGATCAGCGCTTTGTGCCCTTGGCCTGATAGACGCGGACATAGTCTACCTCGTAGATGAGCGGGAAGGCGGCGAGGTCTGGCGTGCCACCACAGGCCCCGATGGCCAGGTTCAGCAGGATGTAATGGCCGAAACCCGCTTCGTCGTTGGCGAACGGGTTGATGTCGTGGGCTGGTCCGCCGCCATGCGCTGCCTGTGATGTCGGTATTTCGTTGATCAGTTCATCATCGAGGTAGAGGCGAATGGTCTCCGGCGTCCAATCCATCCGCCAAAGGTGAAAGCGCGAGGCCCATTGCGGGTCGTTGGCGGTGAAGTGGGAGAGGGGCAGACGTGCTGAGTCCCAGGCGTCGCGCCCGTCATCGCCCTGCCAGCAGGCGTTGGCCAGTATGATCGGTTCGGTGCGCTCATTGTTGATGGTCTGATGATGGATGTTGTGTGTCGCTTTTGGCACGCGGTAGAATTCCATGACGTCGATCTCGCCGCACGCCGGCCATCCCCATCGGTTGCCGAGGGTCCAGATGGCGGGCCATGAGCCCATGGCTGTGGGTATGCGTGCGCACACCTCGAGTCGCCCGTAGCGGAAAGTGAAGTGATCGCGGCTCATGATGCTCGAGCTGGTGAAGTATGCTGCCTCACGGTTCCTCTTCCAATTCTTGCTGCCAGCCTGATAGTAGGGGTTGTCGACACGCTCGTAGCGCCCCGTGATCTGCAGGACTCCGTCAGTAACGCGAGCGTTATTCGGCTGATACCATTGCAGTTCCTGATTCCGGACAAAGCCTTGCTCGAACGTCCAACGGGCAGGATCCGGCGTTCCGCTGTAGTCAAATTCATCACTCCAGACGAGGTGTATGTCGTCGGACTGCTGTGCATAAACATGAGAGAGGGAGGCTGCGATTAGCGCACCCAGGAAGAGTGATTTTTTCATCGTGTCTTGATTGATTTGGTGACAAAATTATAAAAAAAAGGTCAAACTGCGACGTCTTTGGAGGTTTTTTTGTATTTTTGCGCCGTAATTGAGTCCTTTTGCTGCATAATAAACATTATAATAATAGGATTTATGAATCTGAAGATTAGACTGACCATTCTGAATTTCATTGAGTTTGCCGTTTGGGGCGCTTACCTCACATCGATGGGCACGTATCTGGCTGGTGTCGGCCTGGCTTCCACGATCGGGTGGTTTTATTCAGTGCAGGGCATTGTGTCGATTTTCATGCCTGCGCTGATGGGCATTGTCGCCGACCGGTGGATTGAAGGACAGAAGGTGCTGAGCCTTTGCCATGCGTTGGCAGGCCTGTTCATGATAGGCGCTTCGTTGTATGCCTATAGCGCCGGCGATGCGGTGCAGTTTGCGCCGCTCTTCTCGCTCTACACGCTTTCGGTGGCCTTCTTCATGCCTACGATAGCGCTTGGCTATTCGGTGGCCTACGCCGCCCTCGAAGGTGCGGGCTACGACTCCGTCAAGGCCTTCCCGCCCATCCGTGTGTGGGGCACCGTCGGTTTTATCGTCACGATGTGGGTCGTAGACCTTTGTGGCTTGCAGGCAACGCCCGGCCAGTGGATGGTCAGCGGCTGTCTGAGTCTGGTCATGGCGGCTTATGCGCTGACGATGCCTCGAATGCCGATCAAGAAAGGCGAGCAGAAGACGCTGGCCGAGGCGCTCGGGCTGAACGCCTTCAAGCTCTTCCTGAATCCGCGCATGGCCATGTTCTTTATCTTTGCCATGCTCCTGGGCGTCTGTCTGCAGATCACCAACGGCTTTGCCAATCCCTTCATCACATCGTTTGGCGCAATCCCGGGGTATCAGGACACCTTCGGCGTTCAGCATGCCAATATCCTTATCTCACTTTCGCAGATGAGCGAGACGCTGTGCATCCTCTTGATACCTTTCTTCCTCTCACGCTTCGGCATCAAACGTGTCGTGCTCATTGCCCTGCTGGCTTGGGTGCTGCGATTCGCCTTCTTCGGTATGGGCAACCCCGGCAGCGGTGTCTGGCTCTTCGTCCTCTCGATGATCGTCTACGGCGTAGCCTTCGATTTCTTCAATATATCCGGCTCACTGTTCGTCAATCAGGAGACTGACGAGAGCATACGTTCGAGCGCCCAGGGATTATTCATGATGATGACCAACGGACTCGGTGCTTTCATCGGCACCGTCGTGGCACAACAGGTGATCAACCACTACGTCTTCTTCCCACAGGCCGCTGGTGCCTCCGGTGCCGAGGTCATCGCCGGATGGCAGACCTGCTGGTATATCTTTGCGGCTTATGCGCTGATTGTTGCCGTGCTCTTCGCCGTGTTCTTCAAGGATGGCAAGAAGCCCGACAAGGCCAGCATCGCGCATTGATGTGTCTGTGTGAGGGCTTGTCTTGGCCTCATTCATCAATTTTTCATGTAAAAAAGTGATAAGCTTGTGTTAGTAGAACTGAAATTAAATGCCGTCGGCGGGCTCTCGACCGATGAAGACCGCTCGATGGTGCTGCTCAAAGAGCGCGACGGCGAGCGTCTGCTGCCGATGATGATGTCAACACGGCGTGCGCTGACGTTGATGATGCGGTCACGGCTGTCAGTGCCGATGCCTGTGGCGGCCACCATTCCCGACGCGGGCGTGCTCCTGCTGGGCAAGTTCGATATTCATCTCAAGTACGTCGCCATCACGATGATCAAGGATGGCACGTTCTACTGCAGTATCGTTGCCGAGCGCGAGGGCGAAGTGAAAGAACTGGAGTTCTGTCAGGCCGTCGACGGGCTCGTGTATGCCATGGCTGCACAGTGCCCTATCATGATCGAGGAGGAACTGCTCGAAGCTCAATATATGCATAAGACAGGCGAGAATTCCTTTGCCCTCAACATCAGCACGATGACAAGGAAGATGCTCGAAGAGGCACTCCAGAACGCCGTCGAACATGAGAACTACGAAGCTGCGTCGCATCTGCGCGATGAGCTGGCAAAACGGAACACTCAAGAATGAAGGAGCAGCGTTATTTCTTCGTCCCTTCGCCCGCGGACGGCGTCTTGCCCGATGACGAGGCGCAGCACGCCTTGCGCGTCTTGCGGCTGACGGTGGGCGACGAGTTTTATCTCACCGACGGTCAGGGCGCTTGCTGCCGTGCTGTCATCTCAGAGGCCGACAACCATCGTCGTTGTCGCTTCCGCCTTGTTGAACAGCTCAACCCGCAACCCGAATGGCGGGGGCGAATTCACGTGGCTGTGGCTCCGACGAAGAATATGGATCGCATGGAATGGTTGGCAGAGAAAGCTACGGAAGTGGGTTGGGACCGCCTCTCGCTGCTCTGTTGCCGCTTCTCGGAGCGCAAAGCAGTCAAGACGGAACGCCTCGAGAAAATCATCGTCGCGGCGATGAAGCAGAGCCATAAGGCTTGGAAACCGCAGGTCGACGAGGTGCAGCCTTTCAGCCATTTCATCCGTCGCGATGACCTGCCACAACAGCGCTTTATCGCCCATTGCTACGAGGACCAGGACGTGGCAGGCAGTGCTGCGGACGGCGCCTTGGGCGGTAAGCCCTTCCTGCTCGACGTGTTGCAGCCCTGCACAGATGCGCTCGTGCTTATTGGTCCCGAGGGTGATTTCAGCATCGACGAGGTGCGCCAGGCCGTGGAGGCCGGATTCCGTCCTATCTCGTTAGGCACCAGTCGGCTGCGTACAGAGACAGCCGCGCTCGTGGCTGTCCATCTCATGCGTCTCGCTAACCGCCTTCCTTCATCCTAATTCCTATTATTCCAATAACAGATTCTTATGAAGCCGAAAATACTCATCCTGGGCATCGTCATCGTTGCTGCCGCTGTGGGCGCATTCTACCTCTTCCGCTCTTCATCGGCGACCTGTCAGCATCTCTTGCCGAAAGACGCTTTGGCACTGGCGCGCATCGATGTCAACCGTTTCCTGACCGAGGCCGGACTGACGAACGACGAGAAGGCACAGCTCTTCAGACGTCACCTGCCAGCCGGCGCGAAGGACACTGACCCGGGCATAGATCTCTCCCAACCCGTCTATGGCTTTGCCGATCGCGACGGCAATTTCGGCCTTGCAGCCGCCGTGTCTGATGCCGATAATCTCACGTCGTGGTGCAATGCCATGGCCGCCAATGGTCACGCCACCGAGGTGAGCCGTCAGCGCGGGCTGTCGTGGACCGTGGTGGAACAGCAATGGCTCATGGCTTTCGATGACGACCGAGCCGTCGTGATGGGGCCGGCTGTTGGCAGCGCCCAGGACCGTCTACGTACCGTCATCGCTCAGCTGATGAAGCAGGATGGCGATGCCTCTGCTGCTGAGACCCCGATCTTCAAGCTACTGGACACCGCTGATGCGCCCGTAGTCGCTGCCGTGAAGCCCGAACTGTTGCCCGAGCAGACGCTCGGCGTGATGAGCTCCCTCCACTTCACATCGTCAGAGCAAGGACTATATCGTCTCACGATGACCCCTGACGACGAAACGCTCACGGCTACCGTTGATATCGTCACCGACGATGCCGAACTACAAGCGGAGCTTAGACAATGGAACACACGCCTGCGACCACTGGAGGCAAGCCTCACTGGCAAGCTCCATGCCGACCCCGCCCTATGGATGGCTGTCAACACACGGGGCGAGGAATTGCTGAAGCTCTTACGCTCCGACACCTCTGTGCGCACCGCGTTGCTCACGATGAACATGATTGCTGACGTCGATCTCATGATCCAGACCGTCGATGGTGAAGTGGCACTGGAGTTCGATCCGACCTCAGGCACGTCGACGTCCGATCTCTCGAAGTTCAAGGGTGTCAGCCTCGTAGCACAGCTGTCCGACACCGATTTCCTCAGCCGTTCCACCTCGTGGGGTAATGGCTTTGTCGGCATCACATCCCTCAGCCCTACCGATTTCTTCGTGAACGCCTACGGACTGCCCATCTATTTCGGTGTGCAGGACCAGCTGCTCTATGTCGGTTGGCAGCGTGGACTCATCGCTGAGGATAATGCCTATCTGCGTCAGCAGGTCGATGAGATACGTGGCTCACGTCTCTTTGTCACGTTGCATATCCCTTCCCTGACCATCGAACCATTCTCTATGCTGTCACTCCGCTTCCCGGAACTCGACCGTCTCGACGTGAAGATGGGCGATGCTGGCGCCTTCACGTTCACCCTCAAGGCACTCCCCCGCACCAATATCACCAAACATCTTCTCCTCCAATAACCCTTTCAACTTTCAACTTTCAACGTTTCAACTTTTCAACTTTCAACTTTCAACTATCAACTCCATCCCCTTGATCACCATAACTCTTCACCATACACTGCCGCGCGTCTTTGCCCAGCGCACTGACATATGCTCTGACCTCTGGCTGCAGGATGTCACCCTCGAGCGCGGCCGACTCTACCTCATCGAAGCAGCTTCGGGAACAGGTAAATCCTCGCTCTGTAGCTTCCTCATCGGCTATCGCAAAGACTATATCGGCACCATAGCCTTCGACGGCAAAGACATCAGCCAGATGCGTTCACATGACTGGACACTCTTGCGGCAGCGCTCGCTGAGTACGATGTTCCAAGAGCTGCGCCTATTCCCCGAGCTCACCGCTTGGGAGAACGTTCAGATCAAGAACCAGCTCACTTCGTTCAAGACCGACGATGACATCGCGGCATGGTTCGAGCAACTCGGCATCGCCGACAAGCGCGACACACGTCTGGGGCTGATGAGCTTCGGACAGCAGCAACGAGTCGCCATGATGCGCGCACTCTGTCAGCCATTCGACTTTCTGCTCGCCGACGAACCCGTCAGCCATCTCGACGCCGACAACAGCCGCGTCATGGGCCAGCTGATGATGGCCGAGGCACAACGACAGGGCGCTGGCGTCATCGTCACCAGCATCGGCCATCACATGGATTTGCCCTACGACAGGATTCTTAAACTCTAACGAACAAGGCCTCATGTCCAGTCACTCGTTTCTTATATGGCGTCTACTGCGCCAGCACATCAGTATAGCTCAGTTCCTCGGCTTCTTCTTTGCCAATCTCCTCGGCATGGTCATCGTGCTGCTTTCGCTTCAGTTCTACGAGGATGTCATCCCAGCCTTCAGCGGCGACGACAGTGTGATGAAAAACACCTACGTCATCGTCTCCAAAAAGATCGCTGCTACCGACGTACTCGGCGGAAAGGCACAGACATTCACCCCCGACGACATCAGCGAGCTACAGTCGCAAAGCTTCACACGCCGTGTCGGGGCGTTCACCGCATCCCAGTATCAAGTCTACGGATCGCTCTCCATGGGCGGGATAGGCATGGGCACGGATATGTTCTTCGAGAGCGTACCCGACGAGTTCGTCGACAACAAATGGCCCGACGCTTTCGCCGGCGACAAGGCCGACAGACTCTCACTCACAACCCTCGACGAGGTGCCTATCATCCTGCCACGCTCCTATCTCGCCATCTACAATTTCGGCTTCGCACAGACCAAGAACCTGCCAAAGCTATCCGAGGGAGTCGTCTCCATGGTACAGCTCGACCTTCGCCTGAGAGGGCAGGGTGGCGAAGAGCACCAACTGAAAGGGCGCGTCGTCGGATTCTCCAATCGACTGAACACCGTCCTGGTGCCCCAGTCATTCATGCAGATGAGCAATGCTACCCTCAACGCTCCGCTCGGCTCAGCCGCTCCGCTCAACGCTCAACCCTCAACGCTCAACGCTCAACGCTCAACGCCAGCCCCCACTCGACTCATCGTCGAAGTGAAAAATCCTGCCGACGACGCCATAGCCACCTTCATGCAAGACCACGGCTACGAGCTCGAGGATAACAGTCTCGAGGCCGGGAGGGCCACCTACTTCCTCAAGGTCGTCGCCGCCATCGTCATGGCCGTCGGGCTCCTCATCAGCGCACTATCTTTCTATATACTCATGCTCAGCATCTACCTGCTCGTGCAGAAGAACGCCGAGAAGCTTCAGAACCTGAGGCTCATAGGCTATTCACCCAGCCGAATCTCCATGCCCTACCAGCTGCTCACCGTAGCCATGAACGCCCTCGTCCTGCTCCTTGCCTTCGCCATCGTCTTCTGGGCACGCAGCATCTATCTCGAGCGACTGTGGCAGATGTTCCCGACACTCAGCGAAGGGCGCGTCGACAACACCCTCCTCCTCGGATTCGCCCTCTTCATCCTCGTCTCATTCTTCAATAGCCTGGCTATCCGCCGCAAGATCAAGTATCTTTAATCCTTCCGATGCAACAACTCACAGCACTCTACACCGCTTACACCGGCGAAGCCCCCAAGACCGTAACCCCCATCACCGGTTCCGGCAGCAGCCGCCACTACCTACGATTCACAAGCGCCGAGGGCAACACCATCATCGGCGTCATCGGCACCTCAGTTGAGGAGAACAACGCCTTCATCACCCTCGCACGTCATTTCACCGCCAAGGGACTGCCCGTGCCACGCGTACTCGCTGTCTCACACGATAAGCTACGATACCTGCAGGACGACCTCGGCACACAATCACTCTTCGACGCCCTTAGCTCCGGACGAGACGCTGGAGGACACTACAGCTTTGACGAGCAGCAGCTACTGCGCAGAACCATAGCCCAGCTGCCACGCATACAGGTCATCGGAGCACACGACCTCGACTTCTCATGCTGCTATCCACAGCCCGAGATGGACACCACCAACGTACTCTTCGACCTCAACTACTTCAAGTACTGCTACCTCAAAGCCACCGACATCGACTTCCACGAACTGCGACTCGAGCACGACTTCCACGCACTTGCCAGCGACCTACTCGAGGACACCTACAACCTGCCGCCCACCTTTCTCTATCGCGACTTCCAGGCCCGCAACGTCATCATCGACACAGACCGCAACCCACATTTCATCGACTTCCAGGGCGGACGCCGGGGCCCACTCCAGTACGACCTCGTCAGCTTCCTCTGGCAAGCATCCGCCCGATACGATAGCGCACTACGGCATGCCCTCATCGATGTCTATCTCGACAACCTCAGGCCCTACATCACCCTCGACGACAACGCCTTCCGATCACGCATCCCCCTCTTCGTACTCTTTCGCACACTACAGGTGCTCGGCGCATACGGCTTCCGGGGCTATTTCCAACGCAAGAGCCACTTCCTCCAGAGCATACCGCCAGCCATCGACAACCTGCGACAACTACTCCAGACCGCCCATTCCACATTATCCCACTATCCCGAGTTGTGCCGCATCATTCAGAGCCTCACCGCAAACACAGAGCCCCTCACCGCTCCGCTCGGCTCAGCCGCTTCGCTCAGCGCAGAACCCTCACCCCTGACCCCTCACCTCTCAACCCTCAACCCTCCGCTCGGCTCAGCCGCTTCGCTCAGCGAAGAACCCTCAACCCTCAACCCTCAACCGCTACAGCCCCCCCTCACCGTACGCGTCTTCTCATTCTCCTACAAGCGCGGCATACCTGAAGACACCTCCGGCAACGGAGGAGGCTACGTATTCGACTGCCGCAGCACCAACAACCCAGGCCGCTACGAACCCTATAAGCACCTCACAGGACTCGACGAGCCCGTCATACGTTTCCTCGAAGAAGATGGCGAGATCCTCACCTTCCTCGACGCCGTCTACCGCCTCGCCGACGCACACGTCGAACGCTATCTCCAGCGAGGATTCACCGATCTCATGTTCGCATTCGGATGCACAGGAGGTCAGCACCGTTCCGTCTACAGCGCACAGCACCTCGCAGAACACCTACATCGCAAGTACGGCATACGCGTCGTTCTGTGCCATCGCGAACAAGGCATACAATCAGTTCTGCAACCAGCACAATAAATCGTGCTCTCGCGACGTTATATATAATATGTATAGAGCCGTAGCGTCCATACTCCTTTCGCTGTTGTGCCTCACGCCCCTGAAGGCCCAGCAGTCAGCCGACTCGGTCCTCGTCGCCGTCACCGACAGCGTTGGCCCGTCGCCTCACACGACTTGCACCATCAGCGGCCGCGTCGTTGACGACGATCACAAGCCACTGCCCTTCGTCACCGTCAAGGTCCAAGGACAGATGGCCGGAGGCGTCACCAATCTCGACGGACACTACACCTTCCAGTTCGCCACAGCCGACACCGTCGTCATCCACTACACCCTCATCGGCTTCGAAAAGAAGAGCAAGACATTCGTGCGCCCCAGTGGCAAGCTCACCTGGAATATCGTCATGCGCTCTGGCGGCACCGATATGCAGGAGATCGTCGTCAAGGATGTACGCCGGCAGATGGGAACGACACAGGAACTGTCGACCGAGGACATTCGGCGAATGCCCTCCACGACAGGTAATGCCGTCGAGGAACTCGTCGCGACGCAGGCCGGCGTCTCGTCACACAACGAACTCTCGTCCCAGTACAACGTACGTGGCGGCTCCTTCGACGAGAACTGCGTCTACCTCAACGGCATGGAAGTCTATCGCCCATTGCTCATCTCCAGCGGTCAGCAAGAAGGGCTCTCCGTCATCAACTCCGACATGGTCGAGCGCGTACAGTTCTCCGCCGGAGGCTTCGAGGCCAAATACGGCGACCGTATGTCCTCAGTCCTCGACATCACCTATCGGCGGCCCACCAAGCACGAAGCATCGCTCGCTGCCAGCCTGCTCGGCACCAATGTCTACGACGGCTTGCGCATCGGCAACCTCTCCCTGTCGCAGGGCGTGCGCTACAAGTCCAACCGCTACCTCTTAGGATCGCTCGAGACCAGTGGCGAGTACGATCCCTCGTTCGTCGACTATCAGGCCTACCTCTCCTGGCAGCCATCGCCCGCGTGGACCATCGACGCCATAGGCTATATCTCGCGTAACAATTACCGCTTCAAGCCCAAGGATCGAGAGACCAATTTCGGTACGATGGAGGACGTCAAGAGCTTCCGCGTCTATTTCGACGGCGAAGAGCAAGACCTCTTTCGCACACTCTTCGGAGCCCTCACCATCAGCCGGCGCATCGGCCCACACAGCCTCCTGACACTCGGCGCATCAGCCTTCTCCACCAAGGAGCGCGAGACCTACGATATACAAGGCCAGTATTGGCTCGATGAGACCAACACCGCCGAGCAGCTCGCCGTAGGCACCTATATGGAACACGCCCGCAACCTCCTCACATCCAAGACACAGACCCTGCGCGCACTCTACCAGTTCACGCCACCTCACCACCAGCTACAGGCCGGCATACTCTTCAAGCACGAACGCATACGTGAGAACACACGAGAGTGGGAGTTCCGCGACTCAGCAGGATATTCAATGCCACACTACGGCGACCGTCTCGAGCTCATCTACAACCTCAAGTCCCTCCAGCACGTCAATTCCCACCGCCTCGAACTCTTCCTTCAGGACACCTGGCGGCGCGAACTCCCCCTCGGCATCCTCTCCATCAACTATGGCGCACGCCTCAGCCATTGGTCGTGGAACGACGAGTGGCTCCTCTCACCACGAGCCAGCGTCGGATTCGTACCAGCGGCCAATGACAACCTCACCTTCCGCCTCGCCACCGGACTCTACTACCAGGCACCCTTCTACAAGGAACTCCGTGACACCACCACCATCGACGGAGCCACCACCGTACGCCTCAACCCCGACATCCGGAGCCAGCGTTCCTTCCAGGTACTGCTCGGGGGAGAGTACAAGTTCCGCATCGCCGACCGACCCTTCAAGTTCACCACCGAGCTCTACTACAAGGCCCAGAGCCGGCTCAACCCCTACAACGTCGACAACCTCAAGGTCGTCTACTACGGACGCAACGAAGGCCGCGGCTACGTCGCAGGCGTAGACTTCAAGGTCTACGGAGAATTCGTCCCCGGCACAGACTCCTGGATCTCCTTCTCCTTGATGAAAGCCGCCATGAAGCTCCACGGCAAGACCATCCCTCAGCCAACCGACCAGCGCTGGAACCTCAACTTCTTCTTCTCCGACTACTTCCCAGGCACCGACCGATGGAAGATGACACTCAAGATGGCATTTGCAGGAGGGCTCCCCTTCGGACCGCCACACACAGGACTCGAGAGCCACGTCTTCCGAGCCACGCCCTATCGACGCGTCGACCTCGGCATGAGCTACCGGCTCCTCAACAACGAGGACGGACGGCGCAGAGGATTCGGACACCTGCTGAAAAACGTATGGCTCGGACTCGACTGCTTCAACGTGCTCGGCATAAGCAACGTAGCATCATACCTTTGGATCACAGACATATCACGACAGCAGTATGCCGTGCCCAACTACCTCACCGGACGAATGATCAACGCACGAATACTCATCGACTTCTGAACCATCAACACCCCCACCGCCCTTACCTCATCATGCAAGCCACGAAGCATGAACCATCCTATATGCCATGGACGGGAAACGAGCTCCTATCCATGCGAGAGAAAGACACCAATCACGAACTTGTCATCATAAAGACAACGCCCTGACAGCAGTGCGGTGTCTGCGTACACACCAAAGCTTATCATTCGTGTCCGGTAAACTCTCATTGAGGGCACGCCGAAGGTGTGCCACTGTCTGTGTCTGTTTCCGACCCCCTTCTGGCGAGGTTATTCAGCGAGAGGCATCGACAAAGCCTCCACCGTAGGTCGTATGGATCTCTACCGTATGCTATAATTTTTTTCGCCAATCATCCTACACTCCTACACCTTTTGCACTTTATTGGCTGAATACCAACGTTATAAATGGGTGTAGGATGGGGTGTAGGATGGGTGTAGGGGTGTAGGATGAAGGCCAAAAACAGGCCTTTCACACAGAATGACCCGCCCCTCTTTTCCCGTATGCCAAATCGCTTAGCGTTATCGTACTGCGTGTTTCCGCAGTTATTCATGATGATATGTCCGAGTCCCACTAATGGGAATCTCGAGTTCCACTAATGGGACTCGCTGATAGACTTAGGTAACAAGGGTTGAAGACCTGACGCTCCAGCACGCTCTGCGTAGCAGCGCCAACCGATCTAGCAGACGGTCAAAAAAGGGCGGGCTATTCTGTGAAAAACCGTTAAATCGGCCCTTATCCTACACCTCCTACAACCATCATACACCCCATCATACACCTCGTAGATTGCAGATAATCAAGCGATGAAGTGCAAAAGGTGTAGGAGTGTAGGATGAATCCGGAAAAAATAATTAGTGTGCTGTGCTTCGCTGGCACTTACTGACCCTTTATGAACTT
>CAMOSA010000033.1 GCA_946624335.1 uncultured Prevotellaceae bacterium | reverse complement strand
CCGTGTCGGTGGTGAAATAGGGATTTCCGGTGCCAGCGCTCATGATGACGACTTCTCCACGCTCGAGTGCTTCGATAGCACGCCACTTGGTATAGAATTCGCCGATGGGCTCCATGCGGATGGCGGTGAGCACACGACTCTTGATGCCTACTGCAGCGAGCGCTGAGCTCAAGCCGAGCGAGTTAATGACGGTAGCGAGCATCCCCATCTGGTCGCCCTTGACACGGTCAAAGCCACGTCCGGCTCCGCTGAGACCGCGGAAGATATTACCTCCGCCGATGACGATGCCTATCTGCACGCCGAGGTCGTGGATTTCCTTAATCTGTGCGGCGTATTCGGCGAGACGTTGCTCGTCGATGCCATACCGCTGTGCGCCCATAAGGCTTTCGCCGGAGAGCTTGAGTAGTATTCGCTTGAACTTTGTCATAGTGATTTACTTTAAAACTTTTTTATGGTTGAATGATTATAGAGTCTCTAGCTGACGGCTTGATGGGCTACTGACCAAGGCGTGACTTCAACAATCCTGCCATCAGGTTCGCAGCCCGTTCGGGTGCGCCCGGCCTGCCGAGTCGCTGTGCCATCTGTTCATATCCCTGTAGCTGTGCTTCCCGCGCCTCTCCGCCAGGCAGTATGCTCTGCAGGTGGCGACGGCACGCAGCGACGTTCATCTTGTCGGCGACGAGTTCGGGCACGACTTCACGCCCCGCGATGAGATTGACCAAAGAGACGTAAGGCACTTTGATGAGGAACCGCCGCAGGAACGAGGCCAGCTGCCGGGCTTGCATGAAGTAGCACACGACTTGTGGCACACGGAACAAGGCTGTCTCCAGCGTGGCTGTTCCCGAGGTGACGAGCGCTGCCGTAGCGCGTGATAGCAACCGATAGGTCTGTCCATAGACAATCTCGACAGCATGGTCGCCAAGATAGCGGTTGTAGAAATCTGGGGCGATGCCCGGCGCGCCGGCGATGACCAGACGATAGCTGTCGACGAAAGGTTCTGCAGCGGCAAGCATACGCGGCAGGTTGTCGCGGATCTCTTGAGTGCGGCTGCCACAGAGGAGGGCGATGATCGGGGTAGCCTCGTTTGCTAATGACGAATGACGAATGACGAATGACGAATAAGCGTTACTTTCAGCACTGGCTGGTACGTTGCATTCTTCATCCTCCATTTTTTTCCACGCTTCGACCTCGTCAACCGTCGGGTTGCCTATGTAGTGAATGGGCATGCCATGCTTCTTCTCGAAGAACTCGACCTCGAAGGGCAGGATGGAGAACAGCTCGTCGACGTCGCGCCGCAAGGCTTTGATGCGCCACTCTTTCCACGCCCATAGCTTCGGGGCGATGTAGTAGTAGACAGGGCATAGCCCCTGACGTCCGCTGACGGGATCTGTCCACGCGTGAACGAACTTGGCTATCTTGAGGTTGAAGCCGGGGTAGTCGACAAGAATGACGACGTCGGGTTTCCACACGACGAGATCCTCACGGCACTGCTTCATTCCCTGCAGGATGGTACGGGCATGCAAGGCAACCGCCACGATGCCCATGAAAGCGAGGTCGCGGTAATGTCTGACCAGAGTCATCCCTTGTTCTGCCATAAGGTCTCCGCCGAATCCACGGAAAGAGGCTTCGGGGTCTTCTCTTTTCAGTGCGGCAATGAGGTGTGATGCATGAAGGTCGCCGCTGGCCTCCCCGGCTATAAGGTAGTATTTCATGAATGACGAATGATGAATGACGAATGACGAATGATGAATGACGAATGACGAATGATGAATGACGAATGATGAATGACGAATGATGAATGACGAATGTTAGGGCATATCATCCATCATCATGCTTAACTCCTTTATATATCTGTGTGCTGTCATGTCAATGTCCACTGGCACGATAGCAGCATAACCGGCTCGCAGCGCCGCGAAATCGGTGTCGGCGGCATCAGGCTCGAGGTCGGTGAACTGCCCCGTAAGCCAGAAGGATGGCAGCCCATGTGGATTCGCAGCAGAGGCCCACTCGGCACTCCATTGTCCGCGTGCTTGACGGCAGACACGCCATCCCCGGAAGCTGTCGGCAACAGGCAGGTTGACGTTCAGACAGACATCCGTGGCCAGACCACGCTCCATCACTCTCGAGCACAGCTGTGCTATGGCTGTGAGCGTGTCCTCGCTGACGGGATGATCCTCATAGCGCTGTCCACGGCTCAGATAGAGCGACAATCCGATGGACGGGATGCCCTTCATGCAACCTTCGAAGACGGCGCCCATCGTGCCGCTGTAGTGGACACTGATGCTGGCGTTGTCGCCGTGATTGATGCCACTGAGGATCAAGTCAGGGCGACGTGGCACGATTTGCTCCATCGCCAATTTCACGCAATCCACTGGTGTTCCGCTGCACGCAAAAAGATGCACCCTCACAGGATAATTGGGCGAGGAGGTGAGTTGCTTATAGCTGACCGGCACCGTACAGGTGATGGAAGCAGAAGACCCCGAGCGAGCGCCATCGGGAGCCACGACATAAACGTCGCCCAACGCAGCGACGGCACGCGCCAGGGCCTGGATGCCGGCTGCCGCATAGCCGTCGTCGTTGGTGATGAGGATGAGGGGAATCAAGAGCAATTAAAAATTAAAAATGAGAAATTAAAAATGAGAAATTAAAATGCGAAATACTACTTCTCCACCTTCAGCTCGATGGCTGCCGTGTTGCTGCCGTACTCTGGGGCGTAGAGGCATCGGAGGGTGGTGAGTCCACTGGTGTACCGTCCGGCCCTGTCGATGAAGGCCGTCTCCTCGAGGACGTATGTTCCCTTGGGCAGGAAGTCGAAGAAGTACTCGGTGCGGGCGTCACGCACAGCACGGTAGTATCCCAGTCCGCCCTGCCAGCGATAGCCTGAGCTCTGCTCGGCAGGCTCGGCACAAGCCGGCCTGTCGGCACGCAGACAGACATATTCGTAGTCGCGGTCGGCACTGATGACATAGCGCGTCGTGAAACGTTCACCCACCTTCGGCGTCGTCGTGCTGACCTCACGCCGCACCTTAAGTCCTGTGGCAGACGCCGAGGCGTCGGTCATCGGGGTGAGGAAGGTGGCGAAGGCCGCGCCCCAAGCTTCGCTGTCGGTATGGCGCTCTACGGTGATGCTCTTCGGTGCCTCGCCATCGGTGAAGGCCTTCTTGATGAATCCCAGTCCTGAGACAGCCTCGTCAGCGTCGCGTCGCGATATATTCACCTGGCGTGAAGCATAGTTGAGGGTGATATCGTCGGGGGCGGCCGACTGCAGCTCGGCGCTATTGCAGATCAGCAGGGCATAGATGGCATCTGCGGTGCAGATGTTGGACTCCCACATCTGTGTGCGCTTCTGCTGCAAGAGCCATCGCTGCAGACCTTTACGCAGGGCTGCGTTGTCAGGCTCCATCTCGTGGACGGCTTCCATGGCTGCTACGTGATGGATGATCTTATGACTCGTCGGTTTAAAGCTTCCGCCGGCATAGTCGAAGAATGTTCCATGGTCGGGCGTTGTCGTGGTGTGCTCGAGCAGCGACTCATAGTAGAGCCGGGCTTCGCTCTTGCGCCCAGCGGTGTTCATGACGATAGCTGCCATCGCGCGTTCCCAGTTGTCCATACCGGCCACCGACCCTTTCATGTGATCCAGGATGTAATCGACATCCGCTTTCTGACGGGCGGTGAGGCTGATGCCAGCGTGCTGTGTCGTGTAGACATATTCGAGGTACATGAGTGAGGCTGTGGAGATCTCCACCTTCTTCTTCTCCATTTCCTTCAGCTCCTTCACGTGTTCAGCAGTCTTTTTAGCGATGAAATCAACGTTTCTCTCCAACAACCGATTGACGATTTGTTTCACCTCGAAGGGCAGCGTGGCACAGTCGTTCGTCATCACGCGCAGTCGTGTCAGCTCAGAGGCAACGACACGTGTCATCACCTCGCTGCTTTCCATGCCGGGGAACCATGAGTATCCGCCATCGGGCTGCAGCCGCCGTTCCATACGTTGTGCGATACTGACGAGCGTACGCTCCTGCTGGCTGATATTAAAGAGCTCGATGAGGCGTGCCTTGCGGTCGGCTTCGTTCTCGGCGTCACGCAGCCATGGCGTCTCGTCGAGGATGAGCTGCTTGAGTTCCTCGTCCTGTGCAAGACGGCTGACGAGTGCGGGCTGACCTTGAGCCTGCTCGCGCTGCCATATCTCGACAAGTGTCTTCAGGCGCGGTGTGGTGTTGGCGATATAGGTGGCAAGCGATTGTGCCTGGAGGGCGGTGCCGAGCGAGATGATGTCATCATAGCGTGGCTCGACGAGAGAGGGCAACGCCTGGAGGGCATACCAGATGGGATGTGCCGTATACTCGATGGTGAGTCGCCGGTTGGTGGCCGTCGGGTTGTCGTGGTTGAAGAGCGACGAGAGGTCGGTGGTGAAGGTGCCGAGACTGTCGGCGCGTATCTCCACGCTCTCGGTGAGGTAGGTCTTGCTGGGTAGGATGGGCAGGTAGTGCTGCTCGCCGTCGGCGAACGTCTGGCTTTCGGCTGTCAGGCGTACTGCGACCACGGGGCAGGCATCGTCGGGCTGATAGTCGTAGACGAGCAGGCACTCGCCGTTGGGCTGTGCCGTGAAGGTCTTCTGTTCGCGCACGATAACGCGGTCCGTCTCGGGGTCAAAGACCTCGAGGAGTGCCTTTCCGCTGAGCGCCTCATCGGTCATGTTCTGTATGGTGGCACGGATGGAGGCATGATCATCGGCTCGCAGGAAACGCGGCAGATAGAGGCGAGCCATCATTTCCTTACGTGCTACCGTTTCAGCGTTGAAGGTGGTGGACATCATGTCCTTCGTGTGAGCGATACCGAGCATCTTCCATGTCGTGAGGCTCTCGGGCAGCGTGAAGGTGATGGCCACCTCGCCCTTGGCATTGGTCGTGAGACGTGGCAGGAAGGCGGCTGTCTCGTTGAAGTTCTGGCGTACGGCAGGTTGCGGCGCAGCCACCGTCTCTTCGCCCTGCTGTTGGGCTGTTGTCTGTGTGGCACTTTCCTCCTCCGCCACCTCAACGGCATCTGTTGCGTTATCCGCTTCTTCGCGCCTCATCTGCTTGGCCATCATCGGTACGGCCATCGGCATCCTGTCCTCAAGGAGCATACCCCGTCCTGCTCCAAGCAGGGCATAGCGGCTGTGGAAAGACAGCCCGCCGTACCATTCGCGGTCAAAGTCATCGTAGTCCATCGAAAGCGACTTGTAGGACTTCATCGGGAACGCCAGACGCTGGTAGGTAGAAGACGTAAAGTACTCGGAGTTCACCCACGGCAGCGATGTGATGCGATACGCCCTGCTGACGAAGAGTTCCCAGGCGTGGGGTGCCAGCGCATCGAGCGAAGCGTCGTAGAGCGTCGCCATGACTTGTGCCGAAGCAGGCTTGCCGTCGGGGGTGCGCAGACTGAGCGTCCACGTCTCCGTGTCACCCGGATGCAGGTGGTCGCGGAAGGTCTTCCACTCCCATCGGAGCGTGCGCTCGGGCATCGTGAGGCGCAGGATCTGTGTGCCTTTGTACACCTTGCCTTCCTTGAGGAAGACGTAGTGGAAGGCAGCGCCGTCGCCATAGCTCTTGTCATAGGGTACCTCGATGACCCGCATCTCATCGGAGAGCTGCAGCAACGCCTCTTTGACGACAGAATCGCCGGCAACGATGGAATAGTAGAAGGCTACGTTGTCAAAACTGGTACCTACCTGCAGGCACGCTGGGCGTTCCTTATTAAATGTAGCATCGGGGCAGTAGAGCCAGCTGGGCGTGACCTTAGGCAGTTGTGTATCGTCCATGCCGAAGACGAGGAAATAGGCACGTGTACTGTCGCTGTGCTCGCCTGATGTGGCCTTGGCGTAGAACTCATATTGTCCGCCTTTGAGCTGGCGCAGGGTGTTTGTATCGAAGGTCAGCTGGCGGTCGTTGCTCTTCACCACTCCCTGCAGCACTACCTCGTCGCTGACGCGTTTCCGTTGGTTGGCGGGATAGATGGCCCATTCCACGGTGCCGTCGGTGGGCTGCCCTGTCGACGAGAGCAATTCGAGGCTGACGGGTTTCAGACGATCGCGATCTTGCTGCTCGGGCATCGTGACGTAGAGGCGCAAGGGTTTCCTGCAGAGGGGCACGCTGGTGCTGCCCTGCCGTGTCTCGCCAGCCACGCTGAGCACGTCGACCTCGAGCTGCAGATTCAGTCCGCCCCACAGCACTTCGTCGGAGAGGCTGGTCAGTGGCACACGGATGCTGAAGCAGCCGTTCTCGTCGGTCGAGACGGTATCGATGGGCATACGCTCCGAATCGCGACGGCTGTTCCACCACCAATAGGGATAGGTGAAGCGATAGGTGCCTGTGACACGTCCTTCACGGACGGGCACACCATTGTAGCCGACGGCTTTTCCCGTGAGCGTAATCTCCTTGGCAGGCCATTGCATGTCGGGCGCCTTGTCCATGGTCACCTCGAAGGTGGGTCGCTTATACTCTTCGACTCGCAACGTAAGGTCGCCATAGCGCGGCCCGGTGCCGGCATTGAAGGATGCTGATAGCCTGTATCTGCCGGGCAGTCCTCCTTGCGGCAGCATGAAGTCAGCGCTGAGCTTGCCCATCTCGTCGGTCGTGACGATCTGTTTGGACACTTCTTTGCCGTTGACATCTCTCAGCACCAGCGATACGTCGCATCCTTCAACGACGGAGGCATCCCAATGCAGCTGGCGATAGAGTATACCACCGATGTGCACGGCCTGTCCTGGTCGGTAGATGGAGCGATCACTGTAGAGATGCAGTTTGACCGACTCCTTCTCATTAGCTCCGCTGCCTTGGAGGTAGAAGAAGTTTTCCTGCTCTTCCATGAAGGTGTCGTCGCCTTTGGTCACCCTGCGCCTGAGGTGTGTGCTATTAACCTTCACCAGGCTATCGGGGAGGGCTACGCGGCCCTCGGCGTCGGTCGTCAGCGTGGCGACATGCTGTCTGCTTTCATTATTTACAAGGTAATAGAACTCGACCTCGGCGCCCTGGACAGGCTGCCCGCTCTCGGCGTCGACGACGATGGTGCGCTGCTTGCCCAGTCCGTTCTGGTTCAGCGGTTGCAGGCGGGTGCATACGAAACAGGAGTATTGCTCGATGCGTTTGGCAAGCGCCTCTGTCTCATCGGACTCAGCGGTGATGATGAGGGCATAGCTGCCAGGGGCTGGTGCCGTCCATGCGATGGTGTCACGATGGTTGTCCCACGGCTGGTCAACGGCGGTATTGAGGTGATTGGTGCTCACTACCCTACCCTTCTGGCGAATCTTCTGAATGCGTTCTTCATTAGTGCCTGAGAGGTTTACGCCTCGGAAGGTATCGGGCATACGCAACAACTCGAGTGTCACGCGCTGGGCATTGGACGAGTAGACACGCCATTCGTAGGTCTTGCCAGGATAGTAGTACGTGCTGCCGTACCATTCCACGACGGGCTTCAACAAGTTGTTAAGGTTGTTGCGTACTTCACCGATGCGGTAGTAGTCAGGATAGCGGCTGATGCACTCCCGGGCCAGCTCTATACGTTGTTTGACATCATAGTAGCAGCCGATGAGGCGCAGATAGACCTCGGCGCAGAGCGGCAGGTCGCTAAACTGTTCCTTGAGTTGCAGCAACAGCTTGGAGTCGCTCACCGCTGTCTGCTCTTCGATATAGTCAAGCATCACCAGCAGCTCTGCCTCACGATTACCGAGTTGCCTATATACCTCGGCCACCTCGCGTGCCAGCAGTTCCTTGGCGTGACCCGTGTTGCGCCAAACGTCATCTTCCTGTTCAAGGACTCGGTGCCACAGGACATGCAACAGGTCGTGGTTGAAGTATTCTGACTGTTCGTCCTGCTCGATGAAGGGCAGCCAGTCGCTACTTTTGGCCTTGGCCAGAGCCGGCAGGTCCATCATCGACAGTTTCCAATTGTCGACAGCTGCGCTGTCATACTGTTGTCGCGTCCATTCACGGATATCGCCGGATGCGAGCTCGAGGTCGGAGGCCTGCGAGCGGTCGCGGTTCATCTCATAGAGCTCAGCCAACAGCGAGGCATAGACGGCCCTCGCCTCGGGACGTCGCTCGGCAGAGCGCAACGCTTCCAGCTCGCGAATGTCAGTAAAGAAACTGTCGGGCGCCCACTCTTGCCGTAGCGAGGCCATCTTGAGGCGGGCGCTCAGCGTCTGTCCTGTGTGATGGGCGCGCAGGGCTTTCTTCAGTATCTTACTTGCGGCGTCGTAAGCCGACTTGGGCTTACCGTCGTCCTCGAACTGCTCCACTTGTTTCCACAGCTTATCGTAGCTCTGGCCAAAGGCGAATAGAGATGTCAGACTCATAAATAATGTCAGAATAAACGTTTTCATCTGTGCGAAATCCGTTAGAGATTAATGAATAGACTTAGGCAACGTCGTGATGTGCTCGCATCGCAACGGTCAACCGTTCAACGTTTCAAAGATGCATCCTTTCAACTTTTCAACTTTTCAACTTTCAACTTTTCATAGATGCATCCTTTCAACTTTTCAACTTTTCAACTTTCAACTTTCAACGTTCAACGTTAAGCAGGCCGTCTCAGCGCTGAGGAATCTCTTCCAGCAGCGTCTTGAGGAAGGTCCAGAAGCGTCCTACGCTGGGGATGTTGCAACGCTCGTTGGGTGTATGAGGCGAACGCAGTGTCGGTCCGAAGCTGATGAGGTCCATCTTGGGGTACACCTGTCCGATGAGACTGCACTCCAAGCCGGCATGCACGACCTCAACCTTGGCGGGTTTGTGCTCGAGCCGTTCGTAGAGGGCGGCCATCTGTGCGGCAATGGGCGAGTCGAAGTTGGGTTGCCAGGCGCCATAGGCTCCGTCGTACTCCACTTTCATGCCTGCCATACCGAAGGTGCTCTCGAACATCTCTTGCTCAAGCTCCAGATAGCTGTCGCACGACGAACGGGCAAGGATCAACACCTTGGCAGCACCGTTGCCGATCTCGATGATGGCCATATTGGAGCTGGTCTCCACGACATGGGGTATCGAAGGGATATGGCGCAGCACGCCGTCGTGGCAGGCCAGGATGGCGCTGACAAGGTTGTCCTGCACCTCTACGGGCACCTGCTTGGCCGGCAGCTCGGTACGCTCGACGGTGATCTCGATACCTTCCTCTACGCCGCGGAACTCAGCAGTAAAGGTCTGCTGGCAGTAGTCGGCCAGCTCACGCAGGTCGGCCTCGTTCTCGGCAGGGATGGTCAGCACGACCTCTGCCGTGCGGGGGATGGCGTTGCGCATATTGCCGCCTCGCCACGTAGACAGACGGGCGTCGTCGTCCTGAATGGCTTGACGCACCAGACGAGCCATCAGCTTGTTGGCATTAGCGCGCCCTTCGTTGATCTCCAGACCGCTATGTCCGCCCTTCAAGCCGCCGATGGCTACCTTCAGAGCGATGTCGGTCGCATCGGTCTCCACCTCTTTATATTCAAGCGAGGCTGTCACGTTGATGCCTCCGGCCGAGCCGATGCAGAACTCGCCTTCGGTCTCGTTGTCGATGTTCAGCAGGATATCACCCTTCAGCGTGTCGGCAGCCAGGTGGTTGACGCCCCACATACAGGTCTCTTCGTCGGCCGTGATGAGGGCTTCCAGCGGACCGTGCTTCAGCGTGTTGTCTTCGAAGATGGCCATGATAGCCGCCACGCCCATGCCGTCATCGGATCCGAGCGTCGTACCCTTGGCTTTGAGCCATTCGCCGTCGACCCACGTCTCGATGGGGTCGGTCTCGAAGTTATGCGTGCTCTCGTCCACCTTCTGGGGCACCATGTCCATGTGGGCCTGCAGCGTACAGGTCTTGCGGTCCTCCATGCCGGGTGTGGCAGCCTTGTGCATGACGATGTTGTCGCCGCCGTCCTTGTAGGCTTCGATGCCACGTTCCTTTGCCCAGTCGAGCAGGAACTGCTGAATCTTCTCGAGATGGCCGCTCGGACGCGGCACTTGGGTCAGTTTGTAGAAATTGCCGAAGATGGCTTTCGGCTCAAGATCATGAATGGTCATAGTTTTATCGTTTATGGTTTAGGGTTTATCGTTGAGGGGGTATCGTTGAGGGGTTATCGTTGAGGGTTGAGGGTTTATCGCTTAGGGTTGAGGGTTGAGGGGGTATCGTTGAGGGTTGAGGGTTTCGTAATAGCCAGGGCTCCGACAGCGTAGAGACCGAGAGCAGCCACGAGGAGCGTCTGCACCGTATGTACAATCAGGGCGAAGAGGGCGCCGTCGTTGCCGTTGACACCATAGAGCATCAGGACCGTCTTCACGGCGAAATGCCAGGGGCCAGCACCGTTAGGCGTCGGCACCAACACGGCAAACGTGCCTACCACGAAAGCCACCAAGGCCACCTCGACGCCCAAGTCGGCCGTGTAGCCGAAACAGAAGAAGGCCAGGTAGAAATGCAGGAAATAGCAAACCCAGATGGCAACGCTATTGAAGAGGAAGGCGCCCTTGCCATCGATGTGGCGGATGCTCAGCAGGCCATCTTTCAGGTCGCTGACCGCAGAACGCGTACGCCGGAACAGCTCATAGCGGCGAAGCAGCAAGACACCCGTGGCGATGACCAATACGCCCGACAAGAGCGTCACCAACCAGCCGGTAGCCGTGAAACGCCCAACGAGGGCACTCGCCGAGACGCCTGTATGAGCAAAGAAGTCCATGAAGACAGGCACTTGCAGCACAAAGACCACGGCGGACATCAGCGCGATGATGACGATGTCCACCACGCGCTCCGTCACCACGGTGCCGACGCCACGCGTGAAGCTGACGCCGTCGTAGCGCTTCAGGACACCGCAACGCAGCACCTCGCCCGAACGGGGCACCACCAGCGAACTGGCATAGCTCAGGAAGACCGCATGGATGCACGTCGACACACGGGGATGCTCGTCCAACGGCAGCAGTGACTGACGCCACCGCAGCGCACGGAACACCTGTGCCAGGATGCCGAAGGGGAACGACAGCCACATCCAGGTCCAATCCACACCACTCGTGAAGGCCAAGCGAAGCGAAGGCCAGTCGAAGCCACGGTACATCCACCACAGGATGCCGCCACCCAAGGCCATTGGCAGACCTATTTTGACTATCGAACGTAACTTTTTCAACCTTTTATGCCACTTTATTTGCTATTTTAGCTATCTTTGCAGCGCAAAAATACATAAATCTTCCCGACAATGCGCACTGTTAGGCCAAAAAAGTTCCTCGGACAACACTTCTTAACGGATTTGGACGTCGCACGACGCATCGCAGACACCGTCGACGCCTGTCCCGAGCTGCCCGTGCTTGAGGTAGGACCCGGCATGGGCGTCATGACTCAGTTCCTCATGCAGAAGGCGAGAACGCTGAAGGTCGTGGAGCTGGACTTCGAGTCGGTGGAATATCTCCGACGCACATGGCCGCAGATGGAGGATAACATCATCGAGGACGACTTCCTGAAGATGCACCTCGAACGCACCTTCGACGGACAACCGTTCGTGCTCACCGGCAACTATCCCTACAATATCTCCTCGCAGATCTTCTTTAAGATGCTCGACAACAAGGATATGATTCCCTGTTGTACAGGCATGATCCAGAAGGAGGTGGCCGACCGCATCTGTGCCCGTCCCGGCACGAAAGCCTACGGGATACTCTCCGTACTCATACAGGCCTGGTACACGCCCGAGTACCTCTTCACCGTCGAGCCCGGTGTCTTCAACCCGCCGCCCAAGGTACGTTCTGCCGTCATCCGTCTCACACGCAACGACACCCATTCCCTCGGATGCGACGAGACACTCTTCCGCCGATTGGTGAAGACGACCTTCAACCAGCGTCGCAAGACGCTCCGGAACAACATACGGCCGCTCCTCAACGAGCTCGCACAGACGGCGGCAGGCTCACTTACCACCGATGATTTCGCATCCTTCCTTGCCGACCCGCTTTTCAACCTGCGACCCGAACAACTCACCCTCGAACAGTTCGTCGACCTGACCAACAGCCTTAAGGGTTGGCTGCAAAAGCCCTAAGGGTTAACGGCAAAAGCCCTAAGGGTTATCGCCAAAGGCCTTAAGGGTTAACGGCAAAAGCCCTAAGGGTTATCGGCGAAGACCTTAAGGGGGTAACAAAAAAACTTAAGAGCTCACTCATTAAGCCCTTAAGACACTCCCTGAATGCTTGCTATACGAAAGCGTCTCAACGTCCAGTCCTTAAGGCCTTAACGACAGGTTCTTCGGGTCTTAAGATTGAGTCCTTCAGACCTTAAGGACTGGACCTTCATCCCAGCACTACTTTTAGGTGTCACACGGCTTACTTATTGCGCTTCTTATGGGCGATTAGCCTTGAGAAGATACGGCACTACAGCTACATTATCGTGTGAAAAGGTGTATAAATCACTCTTTGGCGCCGCCATCGATGGTCACAATCGTGCCGTCTGGGTTGTAAGTTAGCTCAGCGACCTTGAGTGAGCGCAGCCATGTGCGGCCGCCACTGGGCACGCTGTCGTGATAGAAGAGATACCAGCGGCCACGGAAACAGACGATACTGTGGTGCGTCGTCCAACCCACGACAGGAGTGAGCAGCACACCGCGGAAACGGAACGGGCCGTAGGGGTTGTCGCCTGTGGCGTAGCACAGCAGATGGCTGTCACCCGTGGAGTAGGAGAAATAGTAAGTGCCGTTGTACTTGTGCATCCACGAAGCCTCAAAGAAACGGTGAGGGTCGTCGGCCCGCAACGGCTGGCCATCATCGCCGACGATGATGACGGGCCGCGGAGCCTCGGCGAACTCCAGCATATCGTCACGCAGACGGGCCACGCGACTGGGCAGGGCTGGTTCGGAGCCTGAAGGCAGGTAGGCCGACTCCAGCGCCTTGTTGTCACGATAGCGTTGCAACTGGCCTCCCCAGATGCCACCGAAATAGAAGTAGTACTGCCCGTCGTCATCGCGGAAGACGGCGACATCAATGGAGTAGCTGCCCAACATAGGCGCGGGCTGCGGGATGAACGGACCCTCGGGGCGGTCGGCGATGGCGACGCCGAAACGGAAGATATCGTTGCGGTCCTTCAGCGGGAAGTACAGGTAGTAGCGACCGTCGGGGCCTTGCTGGACGTCGCAGTCCCACAGCTGGCGGCCAGCCCAAGGGATGTCGCCGACGGAGAGGGCGACACCATGGTCGCACAGGGACGCTTCACCACGCATGACGGCTTCGATGTCGTCGGTCGAGAGGACGTGGTAGTCGACCATGTCGAAATGGTCGCCGTTGTCGTTCTCGGGGATGCCCGCGTCACGGTCGTGCGAGGGATAGATGAACAGGCGATGGCCGAAGACGTGCACTGAGGGGTCAGCCATGAAGTCGGAAGGGAAAATGTAAGGCATGATGCGTGTAGTTTATAAAGGGGTTAAGAGTTATCGGTTGGTTAGCTGAGCATTGATCTCATCCATACGTTCGTCCGTGAGCTCGTACTTCGAGATAATCCACATGGCGAGGCAGAGGAGCAAGGCGGGTATGACGCAGACGAGCCATAGGATGCCTTCCTGAGCCAGCGGTGTCTGTTGCTCGAGATCGTTCATATAGTAGGCGCCCGCAGCGTTGCCGACGGACATCATGGCAAAAGCGGTGATGAAGAAAAAGGCGACGACGCGCAAGGGACGATTGCGGCGGAACTCTTGCCAGAGGTCGCTGACACGGACGTCGGCAGAAGCCTCGGCATCCATGACGACGCGCTCACGGCACTGGCTGAAGCAGAACAGCAGCAGCACCAGCCCGACCAGGGCAAAGATGGTCATCGTCAGGAACCACGCATGGGCATCACGAGGCAGCGTGCTCGCCTCCTCGGGAGCTGGGACATAAGCCGTGTAAGCCAGTACGAAACCAGGGATGACACCGCCCAACGCCATGCCGGCCTTGTAGAAAATGCCCGTCAGCGCATTGACGATGCCTGCGATGCGACGGCCCGTCTGCAACTCGCCAAACGTGATGACCTCGGGGATGAGCGCCCACATATAGCCCGTAGCGACGATGACGCCTGTGGACTTGACGAACTGTGCAATATAGATCAGCGTCATGTGCTCACGCATATTGCCAAGCTTGCTGATGGCATAGAGCATGGCCATGCCGACGATGGCCACGGTGAGGAAGAGGTAGAACATACGTTTCTTGCCCACGAGACGTTTGATGGCCGGCACTAAGGGCATGAAGATGAACGACGGCAGCGAGCCGAGCCCCATGAACAGCGCCATCTCTAAGGGCAGCGTGTCACTGCCCGCAAGCACGGCGACCAGGATGGGGATGCCCGCCGAGACAGCCAGACCGCCGCAGTTGGCCATGAACATACGCGTGGAGGTGAGGATGGTGATCTCGTCGGTGTCGCGGGAAAGCGATGAGTTAAGGGCACCGTAAGGCACGTTGACCAAGGTATAGCACATCGACAGACCGACGTAGGTCACGTAGGCATAGAGCAACGAACCGGAGAAGCCGTTCCAGAAGCAGAGGATGGCTAGGCCCGTCAGCGGGATGCCGGCAAGGACAAGGTACGAGCGGTATTTGCCCCAACGGGGATTGTGCTTGTCAACGAAGGTGCCGACGACAGGATCCCACAGCACGTCGACCAAACGGACGATGAGGAACATCAACGCTGCGTCGGCAGCATCGAGACCGAAGATATTCGTGTAATAGAACAGCAGGTACATACATACCGTCTGGTAAATCAGGTTCTGGGCTAAGTCGCCAGAACCGAAACCGATGCGAGTGAGCCAGCCAAGACGGCCGGTGGAAGCGGTTGAAGGTTGAGACATCGACATATTAACGTTTGGTTTGTGGTAAATGATAAAAAAGTAAATGGTAAATAGCAAATGGTAAATAGTAAATGGCAGCTCCTCAGTTGACGAGGAATACTTTCTCTTGTCCACGATAGACGGCACGTACGGTGGCCCGGCCATCAGCGATGGGGCTCACCTCAATCTTCACTGCGGGGTCGTCGGCAGTGGCGGTTAGCTTGGCACCATCGGCGAAACGGCCATAGACCTGATAGTGGTTGACGGCGGTGTAGCCGTTGAGATTGTTGCTGCGGAGGGGCTCGGAAGGGATGACTAGGGGCTGTCCGTCGATGCAGATAGTGACCTTTGGCACCCGTGTGAGCTCCGCTATCGACTGGCTCATGGGCCCATGCTTGCTGAAGCCTATGCCGTGGAGGTCAAAGAGGCCCTGCGGGCGCTGCGGTTGCTGACGTCGGCCCCACTGCTGGCGGTTGTTCTGCGGCTCTTGAATCTCGGGGCCTTCGGCAATGAGGTAGATAGCGTGTTTGCCGCTGAGTCCTTCAACGGCCGGCACGGGAATCGTAAACAGCCGCATCTCCTTGGGCGCATCGGCCGGCACCTCTACGATGCCTATCTCGCGGCCGTTCCAAGTGCTGTTGGCATAAGGACCGTCGAGCATGACGCGAATCTTGAAAGCGCCGCGGCCGCCGGGCGTGAGGGCGAGACAGAGGTGCGTCTGGTCGCCCTTCTTGGCGCCTTCGAAGGCCGGCACGCCTTTCGTGGCTTTAGCCAAGCCGCCGAAGCCGAAGTATTTGAAACCTACGATGCCGCCGTTGCTGATGCCGCAGAGGTCCATGTGATTATTCCATACATCGTGCTGATCCTGCATCCACTCGTTAGAGCCGGGCCCTGCGACGTAGCAGGCGATGCCGGCGCTGTAGTAGGCGTAGGGCGGCAGTCCGAAAATCTGGAAGCCTTCGCTCGTCACCTCGGCGCCGCGATATTCGTTGCCGTCGGCCGCACGGGCTGTCCACGTGTTATCCTTTGCATAGGGGTCGTAGCCGCTGATGCGCACCTGTCCGCCTTTGGCCACAGGTTTCTTATCCCACTCTATCTTCACGGGCGCCACCATGGCCTGACGCGCATTGGCAAAGCCGCGGGGCGGACGATGGTAGAAGACGTACCACTGCCCGTTGATCTGCTGCAGCGAGCCGTGGGTGTTGTGGCCGAAATTGGTCGTGGCGAGGTGTGAGCCGTCCTCGCCGGGCACGACGCCGCGGCTGTCCACCAGCACTCCGCCGGAGCGCCATGGGCCGAGGGGCGTGTCGCCGTAGGCGTAGCGCAGCGCGCTGTTGGTGTTGCCAAGGCCGTATTCCTTGCCGCTATAGCCCGAGAACACCATCACATACTTGTTGCCCACCTGGCGGATGCTGGAAGCCTCAAAGAAATTGAAGTCCAGCGGGTTTTGCCCTTCGTAGAGAGCCTTGTAGACAGAGCCCTCGCGGTCGAGCAGTCGGCCGTCGGAACTGCTGGCGGGTATGAACGGGTCGATTGGCGTAGTGCCAGGGCGCACGCTGAACATCTTCTGAGGGTCGAGCTCGATAGCCGTGGAGTGTTGGAAGCCATAGAAAGCGTATGCCCGGAAGCCTTGGGCGAAGTCCGGGTCGCGCTTGTCGATGATGTTCTCTACGAAGACGCTCGGATCAAAGTCTATCACCGATCCATCTACGCAGGCACGGCCGTCCTCAGTGAGGTTGACGGGCGTGAAGGGGCCGTCGGGGCGGTCGCCACGGCAGACCATGCCTACGCGCCTCCATCCGCGGGAATGGGGATAGAGCCAGTAGGTGCGCTTGCCCGTCTGCTTGTCGGTCACCTCGACGAGGTCGGGGGCGTACATCGTGTCCCAGCGGCCATCGACGTAGTGGGTGAAGATCGGTCCCTCGTCGCGCCACTGCGTGAGGTCCTCTACGGGTGCCGACCACATGCGGACGTCATTGCCGCAGTATTCGGTGTAGTGGGTATCGTGCGAGCCAATGATATAGGCGCGCTGCTTGCCGGGGTTGTCGGGGTCATCAAACACGCGGGGCTCGCCGTCGGGCACATGTTCCCACAGGGGGAGGTAGGGGTTCTG
>CAMOSA010000032.1 GCA_946624335.1 uncultured Prevotellaceae bacterium | reverse complement strand
GGCCCCCTGCAAGCCTATATCTCCAAAGCCGGTCAGGCTTTCATCGACAGCCTCGTGCTCGATGGCACCACCGTGGCTGCCGCTGGGCGCCTCGTCTGCACCCGTCAGAACAGACCTTACGTAGAGGGCGTCAAGGAAATCAGCTTCATCGACTACACATCGCAATTCGAGAAGGTCACCGTGGAGCGTGCAGGCACTGTGCGGGCTGTGGTGAAGATTGAAGGTACCTATATGATAGACCTCAGTAAGACAAAGCTTGAGGTCGTGCCCACGTCGGACGGGAAGGTTAAGTCCGAATGCCCTGTGGCGTGGCTGCCTTTCACCCTTCGTCTATACTTTTATGCCGGCTCCGAGCAGGTGCGAATTGTGCACACTTTTACCTATGATGGTAACGAAAACGCCGATTTCATCGCTTCGCTCGGCCTCCGTTTCGAGGTGCCGATGCGTGAGCAGGCCTACAACCGTCACGTAGCTTTCGCCACGCAGGACGGCGGCGTCTGGACTGAGAGCGTGCAGCCGCTCAACGGCCGGCGCGTACTCATGAAGGACCGCGACTTTAGCTTCGAGCATCGTCAGGTGGCAGGCGAGCGCATCCCCGAGCCCGACTTCTTCGACGAGAAGAACCGCGAACTGTTGCACCACTGGGCGCGCTGGAACACTTATCGCCTCGCGCAGCTCTCCGACCAGGGCTATACCATACAGAAACGGGCCCACAATAATAATATGTGGATTGGTACGCACACCGGCCGCCGTGCCGACGGCTATGCCTTCGTGGGCGACGTCAGCGGCGGTCTGGGCGTCAGCGTCAAGGACTTCTGGCAGAGCTTCCCCGCCTCGCTGCAAGTCGACAGCGCCACGCACGATATGGCTTACCTGACCGCCTACCTCTGGGCTCCCGAAGCCGGGGCCATGGACCTGCGCCACTACGATAACGTAGCCCATGACCTCAACGCCTCCTACGAGGATGTGCAGGAGGGGATGTCCACGCCCCACGGCATCGCACGCACGTCGGTGCTCACGCTGATGCCTGAGCGCGCTTTCCCGGGCAAGGCGGCTGTGGCTGAACGTGCCCGGCAGGCGACGGCCGATGCGCCGCTCGTCTGCACCCCCGAGTACCTCCATTCGCGCCGGGCTTTCGGCGTCTGGAGCCTGCCCGACAGTTCCAACGAGCGCCGCGCCGCCGTGGAGCGTCAGCTGGCCGACTATCTCACGTTCTACGAGCACGCTGTCGATGAGCGCCATTGGTATGGTTTCTGGAACTACGGCGACTTCATGCACGGCTACGACCCCGTGCGTCATGAATGGAAGTACGACGTCGGCGGCTTCGCATGGGACAACACCGAACTGGGCTCTATCTCATGGCTCTGGTACTCCTTCCTGCGCACGGCCGACCCGGCAGTATGGCGCATGGCAGAGGCTATGACGCGCCACACCTCCGAGGTCGACGTCTATCACATCGGGCCGTTCGCCGGCCTGGGCTCACGCCACAACGTCAGCCACTGGGGCTGCGGTGCCAAGGAGGCCCGCATCTCGCAGGCCGCTTGGAATCGTTTCTACTATTACCTTACCACCGACGAGCGCACGGGCGACCTGATGACCGCCGTCAAGGATGCCGACCAGATGCTCTACACCATCGACCCCATGCGCCTGGCCCTCCCGCGCGAAAAATATCCGTGCACCGCGCCGGCCCGACTGCGCATCGGTCCCGACTGGGTGGCCTATGCCGGCAACTGGATGACGGAATACGAACGTACGCGCGACGAGAAATATCTGAAGAAAATCAAGGCGGGCATGAAGAGCATCGCAGCACTGCCCAAGGGAATGTTCACAGGCCCCGGCGTGCTCGGCTACGACCCGGCCACGGGCATCCTGAGCTATGAGGGCGATACGGAAGTGACGAATACGAATCACCTGATGCTCATCATGGGCGGTTTCGAACTGATGCACGAGATGCTCGAGATGGTGCCGGACAAGAAGTTCGCTGCTGTTTACCTCGACCATAATGCCCGCTATCATAAGGTGACGAAGAACCGCTTCCGCATCAGCCGTCTCAAAGGTTACGCCGCCGCACTCAACCACGACCGGGCGCAGGCCGAGGAGACGTGGCAGGATATGTGGCGCTACAGCGGTCCCGAGCAGCACTACCGCTTCAATCCTCAGCAATTGCTACCGCCCGAAGTGCCACAGCCACTTGTCGAAAGCGCCGAGACAACCACCAACGATTGCGCCCTCTGGAGCCTCGATGCCATCTACCTACAGGAGGTGATTCCGCAAGAATAATAATTATTTTTTTGTTGAAAAAGTACCGCACATGTCACATAGTGTGCTGAATCCATCTGAACAACCATCGATAATCATGAATACGAAATCTCTCTCCTGTCTTGCTCTCCTTCTGCTTGGAGGCGCTTGGGCTACGGCGTTAGCCCAGACGTTCACAGTCAAGGTCACTAACCCTTCATACACCAATCGTAAGGATGTGCCCGTTGTTGTCGACCTTCACAAGACGCTTGGCAAGAAAACAGCCAACGTCCTGTCAGCAGAGATATCAGTTTCCTCGTTCTCTGGCAATTGGGGAGGAGAGTGTATCCCCTCGCAGCTCGATGACCTCGACGGCGACCTCGTCCCCGACGAGCTGGCCTTCGTTGCCGACATCCCTGCCCGCTCCACTGCCTCCTTTAGTGTAGTGTGCTCGGCGCATTCGCCGAGGCAGTACCCCCCCCGCACCGCCGCCTTCATGAAGGTGTGGGACCGCAAATACCGTTACCCCTACATCAACTCCATCGAATACCAGGGCCGCAACGAACCCCTCGCCACCTACGATGCTATCTACGGCCATGGCGCGCAGTGGGAGAGCGAGCTCGTAGGCTTCCGCGTCTATATGGACCACCGCCAGAGCATCGACATCTATGGCAAACCTACTCCGCAGCTGGTTCTCGACCGCACTAATTTCTATAGTACGCGCGAGGACATCGCCGCCGGCCGTGGCTGCGACATCCTCTTTGCCGGACCCAGCGTCGGTGCCGGTTCGTTCCGTGGCTACGTTGAAGGCAAACCTACTTATGTCGACAGCGTGGAGGCACGCGGTCAGCGCGTCATTGCCTCGGGGCCCGTACGCGCCGTCGTGGAGGTCTGGGACCGGAACTGGTACTACCACGGCAAGACCTTGCAGATGCGCCAGCGCTACACCATCTTTGCCGGGCACCGCGATGTCCAGGTGGATGTATGGCTGAGCGGCCAAGGGCTTCGGGATGAGCTGTTCTGCACGGGCGTCCAGAAGATCGAGATGGACAATGAGGGCTTTGTCGAGCCTACAGGTCTGGCTGGCTCGTGGGGCAGGAACATTCCCGACAAGGCTGCAGAGGATCTGATTGAAGGCGTTGGCTTAGGCGTCTGTGTAGCCCCTGATTATCTGTCTTCGACCAAGGAGGACGACCTCAACTACCTGACGCTGCTGCACCCCCAGGAGGGCCGCATCAGCTATCACCTCGCCATCTGCGCACTGATGGAGCGCGACGGATTCAAAGATGCAAAAAGTTGGTTCAGCTGGCTGCATAAGTGGCAGACCGAACTGAACCAACCGTGTACTGTCCAGGTGAAACGTCAGAAGCGGTAGGCGATACCGACGAGCACGTTCACACGCGGACCGATCTTGTAGTCGTAGCCGCCTTCGTAGTCGTCGAGCCATCTCTTTGTGCCGTGCTTGTAGACGCCTTCGGCCATCACGTAGATATGTTCGTTGATGTCATATTGCAGGCCTGCACCGACATTGACGCCGAAGCTGCCTTCGCGGTTGCTGTATTCGCCGGCCTCGTAGTGTCCGTGCATGAAGGTGGCGCCCAGGATGGGATAGACATGGAACTGGTCGGCCACATCGAAGAGATAGTGGAAATTCAGGTTCGTGTCCCAATAGCTGACGTTCTTGAACTCGAAGAAACCGTTGAACGATGCCTCGACGCGCAGCGCCCGGGTGGCATAGAGCTGCGCCTTCGCGCCAAGTCCTAAGTTGAAGACGGGATTGCGGGTGCCTTGGTTGATGTTCAGACCGATGGCAAAGTCACCGGACTCGGGCTCGTCGTACAAATAGCTTCTGGCATGGGACGTGACGGCTGCGAGAGCCATGCACATAAACAGGAAGAGTTTTTTCATAACGTGATATTGATGGTTAAAAATGATTGTATGCCGTGATGATTTTGGCTTAAAAACAGTGCAAATATAGCTATTTCTCGTCGTCCACGTTCATTTTCTTTAAAATTTATGCTGAAAATACCGCACTTTTCACTAATTCTTGCTACTTTTGCACCACAAAAGCAATAATTAAACACTAAAATAACCCACTATGAACCTTGGAACTCCCGAAATCATTCTTATCGCCCTCGTGGTGCTGCTGCTCTTTGGCGGCAAGAAGATACCTGAACTCATGAAAGGCCTTGGCAAAGGTGTCAAGAGTTTCAAAGATGGCGTGAAAGGCCTTGACGACGAGGTCAAGGAAGCCACGACCCTCGATCAGGACGAGAAGAAATGATGGACGAGCAGATGACCTTCTGGGATCATCTCGATGTGCTGCGAGGCAGTATCATCCGTGTGCTCGTGGCCGCTGTCGTGATGGGCATCGGCGTATTCTTCCTCAAGGACTGGATCTTCGACCTCGTCCTGTGGCCTCGTGACAGCAATTTCCCTACCTATCGCTTGCTGGGCGCCGAGCCCTTCGACCTGAAGCTCGTCAATACCGAGCTGACCGAGCAGTTCATGATCCACATGAAGGTGTCGCTCATCGTCGGCCTGCTGGTAGCTTCACCTTATATTATATATGTCCTCTTCCGGTTTGTCTCGCCGGCGCTCTACGACAACGAACGGCGTGTGAGCTACCGTCTGGTAGGTGCCGCCTACGCGATGTTCATCGTAGGCATCGTCATCAACTACTTCCTTATCTTCCCGCTGACGGTGCGCTTTCTGGGCACTTACAGCGTGAGCGCTGACGTCGAGACGCTGCTGACGCTCTCGAGCTACGTCGACACGCTCTTACTGATGAGCCTGGTCTTCGGCATCGTCTTCGAGATTCCCGTCATCGCCTGGCTGTTGGCTCGTTTCGGCATGCTCAAGGCATCGTGGATGAGCGAGTACCGCCGCCACGCCATCGTGGCCATCCTCATCCTCGCGGCCGTCATCACGCCGACGGCAGACATCATGACGCTCGTCATCGTCTCGCTGCCTATCTGGTTGCTCTATGAGGTGAGTATATGGATCGTGAGCATCACGAATAGGGATACGCCAGAGGCGGAAGATCCCGATGAAGATGACGATACGCCATCAACCGAAGCGGAAGTCCTTGCAGAGAACGAGGATACGCCCTCGCAACCAACAGAAACAACTCCTCAAGAAAGATAAGAATGCTTAGAAAAATCAGAACCTGCCTCGCCATCGTCGTCATACTCCTCCTGACGTGGCTCTTTGTTGACTTCACCGGCACTGCCCATCCGCTGGTGGGCTGGTTGGCCAAAATACAGTTCTTGCCGGCCGCGTTGTCGCTCAATGTGGCCATTGTCATCGCCCTGTTGGCGCTGACGCTCCTCTTCGGACGCATCTACTGTTCCGTGGTCTGCCCGCTCGGAATCCTTCAGGACGTGCTGGCCCGTCTGCATCCCCGTAAGCACAAGAATGTCGGTCGCTACACCTTTTCTCCCGAGCTGCGTTGGCTGCGCTACCCGGTGCTGGTGCTGTTCGTCGTGGCTATCGTTGCCGGTGTAGGCTCCTTCGTCGCTTTGCTGGCACCGTACAGCAGCTTTGGCCGTATTGCTGCCAACCTGTTCAAGCCCGTTTACGTCGCTGCCAACAACCTCTTTGCCGGCATCGCCGAGCACTACGACAGCTATGCCTTCTACCACGTCGACAACGTCATCCCGTCGTGGCCCACCTTCGTCATCGCTGCCGTCTCGCTGGTGGTGCTGGCCATACTGGCGTGGATTGGCGGCCGTACCTACTGCAATACCATCTGTCCCGTCGGCACGACCCTCGGGCTGTTCTCGCGCTTTTCCCTTTTCAAGATACGCTTCGACGAAGAGAAGTGCCGCAACTGCTCCGCCTGCACCAAGTCGTGTAAGGCCTCCTGCATTGATTTCAAGACCCACCAGGTCGACTACTCGCGCTGCGTGGTCTGCGGCGACTGCCTCGAGAGCTGTAAGTTCGGGGCGCTGAAGTGGACTCCCTCCCCGCTTTCCCTCAAGAGCCAGCAAGAAGGGCAGCCCATCTCCCCTCTCCCCCTAAAAGAGGGAAATGGTCACCTTCAAGAAGAGAAGGCAACCGCCGGACATTCCACTCTCCCCCCCAAGGGGGAGCGGAGTGGGGCTCCAGGAGAGGGTCCGGAGCAGGGTTCAGTGTCCACTTCCCGCCGCGCCTTCCTCATCGGCTCTGTCTTTGCCTCCACAGCGGCCATGGCTCAGGAAGCTAAGATCAAGATGGACGGCGGCCTCGCCGACATCGAGGACAAGGTGGCTCCCGAGCGCAAGACGCCCTTGACGCCTCCGGGGTCCCTCTCCGCCAAGAATCTCGCCAGCCACTGCACCGGCTGTCAGCTCTGCGTGGCCCAGTGCCCCAATGATGTGCTGCGCCCGTCCACGGGACTGATGACGCTGATGCAACCCGTGATGAGCTACGAGCGAGGCTACTGCCGGCCCGAGTGCAACCGTTGCTCCGAGGTCTGCCCGGCCGGTGCCATAAGGCCTATCAGCCTTGAGAAGAAGTCAAGTACACAGATCGGCCATGCCGTATGGGTGAAGAAGAATTGTGTCGTGCTGACGGATGGCGTCGAGTGCGGTAACTGCGCACGTCACTGCCCGGCAGGAGCCATCGAGATGGTGCCCCTGGATCCCAATGACGAGCTCGGTGCCTACGTGCCGGCCGTCAACGAGAGCAAGTGCATCGGCTGCGGTGCTTGCGAGAACCTCTGTCCGGCCCGTCCCTTCTCGGCTATCTATGTCGAGGGGCACGAGGTGCACAGGACGATTTAAGGACTTAAGGAATTACGATTATCAGAATGATTGTGCATTATGAATAAGGAAATAAACCGCCGCAACTTCTTGAAATATCTGGCAGGCGGCACTGCCGCCGTCGCTCCTGGCGCCGCTATCCTGTCTTCCTGCAAGGGTAAGGCTTCGAAAAGCCCTGGCGATGGCTCTACGCAGATGACCATGCGCAGCAATCCCAACACGGGCGACGTCGTCTCGCTCCTCGGCTACGGCATGATGCGCCTGCCGCAGCTCCCCGAAGGCACACCCGACGACCCCGTCACCGGACCCTTCGACCAGGAGATGATCAACCGCCAGGTGGATTATGCCCTCGAACATGGCGTCAACTACTTCGACACCGCGCCTGTCTATTGCCGCGGTCTCTCGGAGCGCTGCACCGGCATAGCCCTCAAACGCCATCCGCGCGACAGCTACTTCATCGCCACCAAGCTCTCCAACTTCGGCACCGAGCAATGGGAACTCGAACCGTCCAAGGCGATGTTTGAGAACTCGTTGAAGGAGCTGCAGACCGACTATGTCGATTACCTCCTCCTCCACAGCACGGGCGGCGGCGGTCGCGACACCGACGGCAAAGAACTCAGCGGCCTCGATGTCTGCCAGCGACGCTTCATCGACAATGGCCTTACCGATTGGCTCGTCGAACAGAAAGAGAAAGGTCGCATTCGCAATCTCGGTTTCTCGTGGCACGGCGACTACCGCGCCTTCGAGCTCCTGTTGCAGCTGCACGACGAAGGGCGTTACCATTGGGACTTCTGCCAGATTGAGCTGAACTACCTCGATTGGTTCTATGCCAACGAGATCAATGGCAGTAACGTGGACGCCGTCACGCTCTACACTGAGTTGGAGAAGCGTGGCATACCCGCCGTCATCATGGAGCCGCTCCTTGGCGGACGGCTGGCCAGCGTCAACGACAATATTGTCGCTGAGCTCAAGCAGCGCGACCCAGAGGCCACCATCGCCTCGTGGGCCTTCCGCTTCGCAGGTACGCCGGAGGGCGTGCTCACCGTGCTCAGCGGCATGACCTATATGGAACACCTCGAGGAGAACGTCAAGACGTACTCGCCCCTGAAGCCCATTACCGAGGACGAGCATGAGTTCCTCATGCACATCGCCGAGGAGATATACGGGCAGAAGGAGATCCCGTGTACCGCCTGTCAGTATTGTATGCCCTGCCCCTACGGGTTGGACATCCCGTCCATCTTTGCACATTATAATAAATGTATCCGTGAGGGCAACACGCCTCAGAGCTCCGGCACGCCGACCTATCGTCGCCAGCGCCGTGCGTTCCTTGTCGGCTACGACCGCAGCGTGCCACGTCTCCGTCAGGCTGACCACTGCATCGGTTGCGGCCAGTGTGCGCCTCACTGTCCCCAGCAGATTAAGATACCGCGCGAGCTGCACAAGATCAGCGACTACGTCGAGCAGCTACGTCGGGAGGGCGGCTCGTTGTAGGCACGCCGTTGCCCGTACGATGAAAACAGGCACAGCCACTTCGCAGTGAAGTGGCTGTGCCTGTTCTGTGTAGGGTGCATGAGGCTTATTTGGCCTTGTCGATGACGGCCTTCTTGCCTTGCTCGTTGATATAGACGCCGCGTTGTGGCGTGCTGACCTTGCGGCCTCCGAGGTCATATAGACGTTGGCGTGCCGCGTCATTGCCAACGCCTCTGATGCCTACGGGATCGACGATGGTCAGCGTTCCGTTGACGTAGGTGAACTCGTAGTTCTGTGCTTCGGCGCCCGATACACGTATCTCGTATTCACCGCCCGGGCTGTCGATGGTGGCGTCGCAGGTGATGGTGGGTTGCTGCGTGAGCACGTCGTCGATTTTCTCGCGGTTGCGGAGGGTCGAGTAGGTGACCTCGAAGTCGGGGTTCGGCTCATTGATGTTGCGGCTATAGGACTTGGCCGTGACGGTGACGGGAGCGCGCTCTACGGTCAGCTCGCCGTTGACGCACTGCAGCCCGATGCTCGTGATGGTGCCTGCAGCCACGTCGATGGCGTAGGTGCCGACAGGCGCTGTTGCGTCGATGTTGGTGGACAACGCAGGCTCGCCATTGATGGGAGCGCCAGTGACCGTGTAGGTCAGGTGGACATTCGTGCGGCCGTATTGGCGGCTGGCGTCCGTGGCGGTGATGGTGGGCGTTCCGGTGTATTCCAGGATGGTATATTTGCCCCAGAACTCATCGGCCTGATAAGCCTCAATCATGCCGGCCGGCACAAACAGCGTGAGGTTGCGTGAGGGCAGGCCGGGCGACGTCGTGCTGACGACTTGCGACGGATTGAGCAGAGCCAGGTACTTGAGGTTGTTGCAGCTGGAGAAGGCGCTGTTGCCAATCTGGGTGACGCTCTCGGGCAGGATGGCCGAGATGAGGCCGGCATTGGAGCGGAAAGCTTCGTCGGGCACGGCCGTGAGCGAGGTGAAGTGTTTCAGGTCCTCGAGGCTCTTCAGCGTGCCGGCACTGCGGAAGATGGTGTTGACGTCGGTGATGGCAGCGGCCTCCTCGAAGCTCAGCTCGCCATCCTCGTTGTCGTCCCAGGTGTTGACGCAGATGGTCTTGGCCCTGTTGTCGACGAAGGTGATGTAGTGCATCTTATTGCGCAGCGAGAGGATGGCCGCTTCGATGTCGCCTCTCGAGCTGTCGAAGTTGTCGTAGACGGCCTGCTCGGGGCTGGCGTCGACGCCTTCCATGGTAGCTGCCACGGCAAGCAGTCGCTTCAGCTGTTCCGTGCTGTCGAAGAAGTCCTGCTCAGCCTGGGCTTCCTCGGCGCTGATGAGTCCCCAGTAGCAACCTTCGTCGTTGGCCAGCGGCAGATCCCAGTAGAGGCCGCGCGTGCCGTAGGTGTAGTCGGTCTGGTGGTAAAGGTCGGTGCCGAGGTATTCGCCCTCGACGTAGGTGCCGTCGTTGGCGGGCACTTGCAGCGTGTAGACATTGGTGCGGCCTTCGACGGGCTTGAACTGCCAGTAGGCGTTCTTGCCGGCTGTGCCGTCGACGAAGCAGGTCTTGACGCCTGCGCCGACCTTGCTGTCGCTATCGGTGCGGAAGAGGATTTTGTTGCTCGTGCCTGTCTGTTCGGCGTAGAGATAGTAGACGCCATCGAGGGTAGTGGCCTTGCGCAGCTGGTAGACCAGTCCCGTCTTGGCGACGACGGCCTGCGTGCCGTAGGCTTCACCGCGGTTGATGTAGCGGCGCATGCCCAGGTTGAAGATGTAGAAGTCCTTGTTGGGCTCGGCCTCGGCGAAGGCTGGCATCTGTGTGCTGCGCATCTCCTGTATGTTGGTGAACTCCTTCCATACGTCGGCTGCCGCATAGAGGTCGCGTGAGCCGTGTGGCACGTAGAGCACGCATTCGTCGGTCTTCACGCCATAGAACACGTTGTTGCCCAGCGCGATGAACGACGGGTCGGCGACGGGGACGTAGAGCTCCTTCAGTGCCATGCAGTTGTAGAAGGCGTTGTCGCCTATCTCTTCGAGGTTGGAGCTCAGCGTGGCTTTCTCGAGCTTCGAGCAGCCCTGGAAGGCGCGGTAGTAGATGGCGGTCACGCTGTTGGGCAGCGTCACGTCAAGCACCTTGGTGTTGCCGTTGAAGCAGTTGTTGTTGATGACGGAGAGCTTGGTGAAGTATTTCACGTCGTCGAGCGTGGTGAGCTCGGTGTTGCGGATGAAGGCCTGGCTGCCGAAGTCCGGCACGGAGGCTGCTTCGCTGTGGCTAATCTCCTTGTTGCCGTCGGTGTCGTACTTGCTGATGATGATGTCGCGGAAGGCTTCTTCCTGGAAGTTGATGAAGTCGAGCTTGTTGCGCAGCTTGCGGCAGGCTTTCTGCACCTCGTCGAGCGTGCTGCCGAAGTTGTCGTACACGCTCTGCTCCTGCTCCGCGTTGATGCGCTTGGACGTGGCGATGGAGAGCAGGTTGGCCAGCTGCGAGGTATAGACATTGAGCAGCTTAGCATCGCCGTCATACTCGACGAGCATCCACTGGCAGTTCAGCGGGTAGTCGGCGTAGGAGATGTCGAAGTATGTGCCGTAGGTGGGGAAGGAGGCGTTGCTCGCATGGTCCGGCTGAACGCCCAGGTATTCGCCGTCGACATAGTCCGACGACGCGCTCGAGGCCTGTATGGTATAGACCATGTCCTGACCTTCGGCCAGCTCCACGGACCAATAGGCGGGACGTCCGGCGGCGGTCATCTTGCTGGACGGTCCGTCGACGAAGCACGCCTTGACGCCGTTGCCCACCGAGCCGTCTGACGTCGTGCGGAAGAAGTAGTAGTTGGAGTTGGGCGAGTCTTTCGAGTAGAGGTAGTAGACGCCTTCGGGCATCGAGGCTGAGCGCTTGAACTCGAAGCGCATCGGGCTCTCGGTGTCGGCCACGATGCCTTGTGTGCCATAGGCCTCGCCGTGGGTCAGGTAGTAGCCGGTGCCTACATTATATAGGTAGTATTGCTTGCCGGTCTCCAGCGTGGCGAACTTGCCTTGCGAGAGTGTGCGGAGCTCATAGATGGTGCCGAAGTCGCGCCATTGTTCGGCGCTGGCGAAGTAGTCGCGAGTGCCCTGTAGCACGTTGAGCGTGGCGCTGGCTACGCTGACGCCCTCGAAGACATTGGCACCCAGCTCGATGCTCTGCGGCGAGACGTTCTTGACCGTCACGTTGGTGATCTTGGTGCAGCCCGCGAAGGCTTGCTCGCCGATGTATTGTACGCAGATGGGCAGATCGACCTTCGTGAACGTCTGGCAGCCGTCGAAGGTGCGGTCTTCGATGCGCATGATGCCGCTGGGCAGTGACAGGTTGGTCAGCCGCTTGCAGCCCTGGAAGGCTTCGGCGCCTATCGACGTCACGCCTTCGGGCAGCGACAGTTCTTTGAGCACGGCGCAACCGTTGAAGGCTCGTGCGCCGATGCTCTTGAGCTTCTTCGGCAGCTTCACTGTCGTCAGTCGTGTGCAGCCGTTGAAGGCATCGTCGCCTATCGCCGTCAGTCCCGTGAAGTAGTAGAGTTCGGCGAAGGTGTTGAAGTTCTGTTCTTTGAAGACATCGCGCAGGTCGGTCACGGCGGCTGCCTCGCCGTAGGTGAACTTGCCGTCGCCGTCGGCGTCCCAGTTGGCCAGGCAGAGCTTTCTCACCGTGGCATTGGCGATGGGCATGGCTTTGGATGAGTAGTCCTCGGGCTCGCAGTTGATGACGGCTTCCTGCCCGTTGGCGTAGCCTCCGTTAGATCCGCCGAGGCCCTGCGATCCGGGGTTCATCTTGTTCAGGGCATAGTAGCCGTCGGGGCCGCCTCCGCCCCAACCCCAGTTGATGTGGAAGCATCCGTCCTTGTAGCCGTCGCCGACGAAGGCATGGCCGCCGTCGTCGTTGGAGCCGCTGAGGTAGAAGGGCCGCCCTTGTTCCAGCTCTCGGTAGAGCAGGGCATCCCACGTCTCGTCGGTGTAGTTGGAGGCATAGACATAGGTGGCGGCATTGCCGTAGCCGAAGTATTTGTTGAACGCGTCGTCGACGTCGCTCGAGTAGGCACCGGAGCTGGAGTTGGTGTAGTCCATCCTGACGGCTACGCCGCAGTAGTGCATCAGCTGTGCCACGGCCTTCTTCTGTATGGCCGTGCCGGCACCGTTGTTGTAGTTGTCGATCATGTTGTCCCAGTCGATGGGCGATCCGGCGGGGATGCCTTCAACGTGCAGCTGGCCGTAGGTCTCATGGCTGGCGCGGCCCGTGTAGGCCGGCATGGTCGCCTGCGTCTCGGTCACCGACTTGTCGCGCTGGAAGTAGAGCACCTGTGCCATAGCCGTGGCGACGCATCCGGTGATGCTTCGTCCGAGCGAGAAGTACATCGGGCATTCCTGGTTGAAGGGGTCGCCCTGGTTCCACTTCGTCGTCACCATGGGCTCGATGGCGGCGTGCTGCGGCACGCGCTGCGGCGCAGCCTTCGGGTTTTGCTGGAGATAGGCGACGTACTCGGCGTGCTTGTCCAGCCAGTATTGCATATTGCAGGGCAGCTGCGTGTAGTCGAACTCACCGTTCTCGGTGTAGCCTAACACGCCGTCCACCTTGTCGTCGCCGGCCACGATGACGAAGCCTTCCTGGTCGCCGCGGTTGAAGACATAGTACAGCTCATTGGCCATTGGTGCCACGATGCGCTTGCGCTGTGGAGCCAGCTTGCGGGCGTTGGTGATGGGCGAGAGGCGGCGGCTGCCCTGCTTGTCTTGCAGGTAGCGCTCGGCTTTCTGTTGGGCTTGCTCGCGAGTGATGGGATCGGCGCTGGCGCTCAGTGCTATGCACAGGCAGCTGGCCAGCAGAATCGTTCTTTTACTCATTGTTTATTGGATGTGTTAAGTTGCTAAGGTCGTCTTTGCGCTGCAAAGATATATAAATAGTTTGGAGTACAGCCTTCTTTCTCTCCCTTTTTTTAGCTTCGCGGCTGATTTTCTGCCTCTCTCATTCCTAAAAAATGGCTTTTCCCCTCTCGTCGTTTCACTTTTCTGCAGAAAATGCTTACCTTTGCCCCATGATTCATTACTCCAAGGGTGAGGACCGCCTCAATTCGCTGAGCCATGCTGCCGGCATCGTCCTGGGCATCGTCGTGGGCATCATCTTTCTCGTCTGGTGCTCTCGTGCTGACGACCAGTGGGCTGGCACGGCCGTCGTGCTCTATCTCGTCGGTATGTTGGCCAGCTACGTCAGCTCCACCGTCTACCACGCCATCCCCTCGTCGTGGCCTTCGCGTGAAGTATGGCGGCGTCTCGACCATGCCGCCATCTATTGGCACATCGCCGGCAGCTATTCACCGGTGACGCTGATAGCCATGCGCGATGCCGGCTGGTGGGGATGGGGTCTGTTCTGCTTCGTGTGGCTTGCGGCCCTCGTCGGCACGGTCGTCAGCTTCATCCGCCTCGATGAGCACAGCTACGTCGAGACGTCCTGCTTCGTCCTCATGGGCCTCTCGGTCCTCGTCGCCTTCAAGCCCTTGATGGCATGTGTCGAGCCGTCCACCATCCGGTGGCTCATCGCCGAGGGCTGCTGCTATGTCACCGGTGCCGTCATCTTTGCCTTCTCCCACAACCGCCCCTACGTCCACTCGGTCTTCCACTTCTTCGTCCTGGCCGGCTCCGTTTGCCATATCGTGTGCGTCTGGCAAGTCCTGATGCGCTACCTCTGAGCTCCTTGACGGGCCTTCGATATGAAAAAAGGTGGCACGAAGTGATTATTTTTTCCTTTTTTGTGAGGCAGAATAGAAATTTATTCGTACTTTTGCACATCGAATAGCCTAAACAGAGCCGTTAACTCGACAATAAGCAACCACAATTATCCTTATTTACTAACTTCAATCACTATGGCTTACAAAGTAATCGACATCGAAGGCGTAGGCGAGGCCTATGCTGAGAAACTCATTGCCGCTGGTATCGTGAAAGTAGACGATCTGCTCGAGAAGTGTGCTACACCCAAGGGACGTCAGGAGCTGGCTGAGGCAACAGGCATCAGCGACAAGCTCATCCTGCGCTGGACCAACCACGCCGACCTCTTCCGCATCAATGGCGTAGGTCCCCAGTTCGCCGAACTCTTGGAGGCCGCAGGCGTCGACACCGTCAAGGAGTTCCGCCACCGCGTCCCCGAGAACCTGCAGCCCAAGCTCGAGGAGACCAACAACGAGAAACACCTCGTCCGCCGCGTGCCCTCACTCAAGGAGGTCATCAAGATGGTGGAGCAGGCTAAGGTGCTTCCGCCCGTCGTCACCTATTGATTGGCGATGCAGGCCGGTGCAATGCTCCGGCCGTATGACATCATCCTTCGGAACCCTTAAGGGTTTTGGCGTATAGACCTAAGGGTTTTCGCCCAAACCCTTAAGGTTTTTTGGCTACACCCCTATGTGTGTTTGACTATACCCCTATGTGTGTTTGACTTCACACCTATGTGTGTTTAGCTTCACACCTATGTGTGTTTGGCTACACCCCTATGTGTGTCTGGCTACACCCCTATGTGTGTTTTTTCACCCAGCTGACTTCGTCATGAAGCCCAGCTATGCTACCGTTTGCCGAGGATAACCCATAAGACGACAGGTGCGCCAATGATAGGCGTGATGACGTTGATCGGGATGAGCGTGTCTGCCGGTAGGGTAGAGATGCGGTTGCAGAAAAGGGCCAGGCAGGCACCGGTGAGAAGCGTGGCAGGCAGTAGCGTGCGATGGTTGGCCGTTCCGAGAAAGAGACGCGCCAGGTGGGGAACGGCAAGACCCACGAAGGCGATAGGACCGCAGAAGGCAGTGGAGGTGGCGGTGAGCAGACCGGTCACCAATAATAATGAGGTTCGCGTGCGCGCGACGTTGATGCCAAGGTTGACAGCATAGTGCTCGCCCAGCAGCAGGGCGTTCAACGGCTTGATGAGCAACAGGGCGGCTGCGATGCCGATGCCCATCGTGGCGGCGAAGGCTGGCAGGCGGTCGACGGTGACGTTGGCATAGCTGCCGAGGCCCCACATCATGAACGAGCGCACACCTTCCTCCGTGGCACCATAGTTGAGCAGAGATATAGCCGAGGAGGTGAGGTAGCCGATCATGACACCGGTGATCAGCAGCAACGTGTCGGAGCGTAACAGGTGGGAGAAGGCGATCAGCAGGGCCATGACGCCGCAGGCACCGGCCATGGCTGCCACGACGACGAGCAGGAAGCCACTGAGCGAGAACGTGCCGGCAGCGAAGGAACCGCCGAACAGCAGCATGACGATGGCCACGCCCAGGTTGGCACCGCTGTCGATGCCCAAGATGCTGGGGCCGGCCAGGGGATTGCGGAAGGCTGTCTGAAGAAGCAGGCCGGCAGCTGCCAGGCCGGCACCGGAGAGCACGGCCGTCACGGCCTGGGGCATACGGTTCTCCCACAGGATATAGGACCACGACATACGCGATACCTCACGGCCTAACAGCAGGTCGGTGATGGCTTGACCGGGAATATGTACGGCGCCGAAGTAGAGGTTCGCGGCAAACAGCGCCGCGACAGCCGCGGCGAGCCCCGCTATCGTTATGCTTGCTTTCATTGCATTGGCGGCAGTTTACGGTTTCACGGATTGCACGTATTGCCAGGGATGTGTGAAGCCCGCAATGCGTACAATCCGTGAAGTGTGTTGTCTGGTGACAGACGTCGGATTATATGCCCAGCTTCTGACGGATGTCAGCAGGGATGGCATTCTTGTTGACGAGGTAGTCCATCGTGCGGGCGGCGATGAAGGCCTTGGTCATGTACCATGTACCCTTGTAGTCGCCGGTCTCGCCCCATGAGTTCTTGACCATGTAGTATTCGCGTCCGTTCTGATCCTTGGCGATACCGTAGATGTGCATGCCGTGGTCGTCGGTGAGTTCCCAGTTGTCGAAGTCCTTCTGTCGCTGCTCCTGCGAGGGCTTAGCCTCGGGGGCGTTGACGCCGAGCTCTTCGGCCAGGCTCTTGCGCTCCTCGGGCTTCAGCTTCAGCCACTTGGCCTGGTCGCTGCCTGTGAGGCTCTCGCCGCCGGCTTTCAGGTCATAGAGGATGCCGAGGCCCTGACGGGTGAAGCCCTGGTCGCTGACATCACCGCCCCAAGCGATGGTGTAGCCGTTGTCGAGGGCGTTGTCGATGATGCGCATCATCTCGTCCATGGGCACGTTGTAGCTGTGGTCCCAGCGCCAGTTGTCCTGCACCTCGACGGCGAAGCTGGTGTAGAAGGGGTGGTGGGTGTAGGAGGTGATGCTGACGTAGTCGTTCCAGTCGAGGCCGAGGCTCTGGGCGAAGGTCTTCGGGGTGTATTCACGTCCCTCGTAGGTGAACGTCTCAGGCGTCTTGCCGAGGTAGCTGTCGAGGATGCCTTGCAGGGCAGCCTTCCACTGCGAGGAGATGGACTTACTCTTGCTCTC
>CAMOSA010000031.1 GCA_946624335.1 uncultured Prevotellaceae bacterium | reverse complement strand
GCTCACCACGACGGCACTCACAGGTACCTACACCGATCTGACGGTCAATGGTGCTACAGACTACTTCCTCGGCAAGGCTGATGATGCAGTGGGCTTCTATCATTGGGACGGCTCGACGCTGAAGGCTAACCGAGCCTATATGGAAGGTTCAAAGCTGGAGGAGGGCATCAAAGGCCTCGCCATCGACTTTGACTCCGCCGACGCTATCCGCAGCCTCTTTGAGAACACAGAGAGCCATGACGTATTCGACCTAAGCGGTCGTCGCGTCAGTCAGCCGAAGCATGGACTATACATTGTCAACGGAAAGAAAGTCGTAGTTAAGTAACAGACCTTCCCCCTCCCAAGGGAGGGGAAGGCCTCTGGGCTGAAATGAATTTATCAATCGGTTTAGTAACAATTTAAAATAATGACCCTATAGACTCCCTCAAGCACCAGCTGCTCCCCTCCCTCCACGGGTAGCTAAGGAATCAACGGGTTGACTGAATGTCAAGCCGTCCTTAGCGACCGAAGCAGAACTCCTCTGCGGAGGACGGGCAAGGTAAGGGGGTGGGTCCTAAGTTATGAAAAAGACATATATTATTCCTGAGATAGAGCTCACGGCTGTCAACGGCTCGACGTTATTGGCAGAGTCACTCGACATTGATGGCAACAAGACCTCCACGGTTAGCAATGGAGGTTGGGTCAAAGGGAACGATGCATCTCCCCGTTCCGACTACAATGTCTGGGACGATGACTGGAGCAAGTGATTGCATAAAACTTCAATCCGAGGCGGCCTTCTTAGGTCGCTTCGGGATATTTTAACCCATAAAAAGTAATCTTATATGAAAAAGTTCGTTTCTATATTTTGTGCACTTGTTTTCTGCCTAAGCGCTTCTTTTTCCCAAAATCACAGGTATCTGCCGACAACACGCGTTACTGAGTTAGCGCTGGGAAAACGCTATATGCTTTTTGATGTCCATGCCGGCAATTCGAGTAGCGTAGACTCTCGGTCCGGGTTCATAGGTGGTAATGGCAGCTCCATCGTAAAAACATATACAACTACTCCTGCATCTTTTGGCAATAACGGAGGCAGCTACGTCTGGGAACTTGTGGCTGCAGATAATGAAAACCAGTACTACCTGAAAAATATAGCTTCAGGTTATTACTATTATATTAATGGCAATAACTCATCCTCCCTTTCCGAAAGCAATAAATCAGCTGTGACCTTTACCGCATATTCATCTTCCGACGCACAAGGGACGACACAAGCTATCGCAGCGGATGGCACTACGGTCAGTGCTGCTGGTGACAACACCTTATGGTCAATTAAGAACATCGGATGTTCCGGGAAGGGTACGTACTGGAATGGTAACAAAGAGACTTTTGCCACATGGGAAGACTCTCACGCATATGCACTTTATGAGGTTGAAGTCGTAGCTGACATAGAGGCAAAGGGATACCGCATCTTTACGCAGAATAACGGGAACACGAATGGTTCGACTAGGTATTACATGAAAGCGGATGGCACACTGACGGTCACTGACAGTGAAGCCGAGATCTTCGTATTCTCTAAGACCACGCAGGACAAATGGATGCCAACAGGCTACGCTTATAAAATTTCGGGGCAGTCCACGAACAAAAGGTTTACAAACCCCAATGGTGAAGAACGGACTAATAACATTAGAACAACGACAAATAGCAGAGACGATTATGATTCACAGGTATTCTACATAAACGAAGAAGGATTATTTGCTGTTCGAGCTTCCAACGTTAATGATGCCACATGGCATACCAATGCGTTTTGGACGGTGGAGGACAATGGCAATGAACTCCCGGATGCCGATTATGACCAGACCTTGGACCAGAAGCATTATGTATGGCAGTTGGAGCCGATGGTTACCTACCAACTCAAGTATAATGACCAGGTTCTGGCTACAACCTATCTTCCTCCAATGACAGGTACGCCCTCGTTACCTACAACAGCCTGGGAGCGTCCATTCTGCTCCTTCACTTACAATCCAGCCACAACAGATGAGACAACAGAGACCGTGGATGTGAACCTAGTATGGAATGGTCCCTTCAGCATCTCACAAAGCTACGATAATGCTATCTGGTATTTACTTCACATGAGGCAAAATGGTTATAATGTTAAATATGAGACAGGTGCAACCAAATACCCACTCAGTTCTTCCACTAATTTCACTGACGATGATGCATATTATTGGGCTTTCTTAGGCAATCCCTATGAAGGTGTCCAACTCATTAATAAGGCTGCAGGCGGGACACAGACATTGTATGCAGGAGCATCCCCCAACAATAGTGGAACGTATCCTTTAATGAGCAGTGAGAATACCACTAAGTGGATTATTAATGGGAATCCGAAAAACGGTGAGGTTAATGCTTTCGGACTGCAGGTGCCCGGTAAAGACCTCTATCTAAACGATTATCGTGCTGACAAATTCTTGAGCTTCTGGTCAGATAACGCGTCAGAAGATGCCGGTTCGACACTCACAGTGCAACCTGTGACCGAAGTACTTGCCGCATTGGTTAACCAAAACATATCACCTTACTTCAATAACTTAGGTAATTATTTTAGCCTGAAGTCAAGTACTGAAGCTATCTCAATGGGCAACATATGTGCAACTTCTGCCACGAACTGTGAAATCAACACATATCGTGAATTAGTTGATTTTGTGAACAATAGAAGCAATATACGTTACCCCGAAACAGGCAATTATCGTATCAAGAATGTCAGTTCTAATAAGTATATAGGTTACGGAACAGCTGGCTATACAGGAAAAGGTGTTGGATTAATCGAGGTAGAGGCAAACAACCTGTCTTCGATTGTCCACTTGACGAAAGTCAGCGATGGCGTGTATGCTATTTCTATACAAGGACTGAATGTGCAAACTCAGTCGACACGAAATCTGCCTGTACAAGCAAATTCAGATGCTGCATCTAATTATACCTTCGATATCCTTTCCGCAGGTATTGTGTCTGTTCGTGCCGATGAATCAGATTCTAAAGGTTACTTGTTTAGATCAAGCTGGGGAGCAACTCCCGAGTCAATTATTACGTGGGAGGTAAATGGAGATGTAGCTAAGTGGGTTGTCGAAAGTGCAGAGAATGTCACTATCTCACTCACAGCAGCCAACGATAACACCGATGCCCCCCACACGTATGCAACACTCTGTGTTCCCTTTGAAATCACAGCTCTTGAAGGCGTTGACAGCAAGTATGTGAAAGCTTATACCCCAACGATTGATGGTAGTTATGTTGTACCTGGAGCAGGTGCCACAACTATTGCAGCTGCCACTCCTGTAATCTTAATAGGTGAAGAAGGCGCAACGAGCGTGACGGCAGCCATCGGTAGCAACTACGCTGCGGCTCCTTCTATGACGAATGCCCTTTCTGGCACATTCACCGGCATGAGTCTTGATTGCTCAGCCGCTACAGGTTCCAACTATGTACTCGGCTTCGATGCAGACAACAACAACCGCATCGGCTTCTACCACGTGAACAATACAGCATTTGCTCTCGGCGCTAACCGTGCATACCTTGCAAAAGCTGGTAGCAGCGTTAAGGGCTTTGCTATCAACTTCGACCTAACAGACGGCATCAACGATTTGGAAGGTACTAAATCCGCCATAGAACAATGCTTTGATCTCAGCGGTCGACGTGTCAATCAGCCCACTCGAGGCTTGTACATCACCAATGGCAAGAAAGTTGTCATAAAGTAATCAGCAAACTTAAAGATAGAAAGATTATGAAAGCATATATCAATCCTAAAGTCCATATTCTCAAGATGGAGATTCAAGACACGTTAATGACTCTTTCTCAAAGCGAGAAAGAAATAGATGGAGCCAACGCTGGTCTTGTTAAAGGCAACGACGCCTCCTCCCGTTCCGACTACAACGTCTGGAATGACGACTGGAGCAAGTGATTGTTATACCTTATTATATATATAGCGAGAGGCTGGGCTGTATGGGTCCGGCCTCTCCGTTATCCCATCAGGTGCAGCCGGACGAGGTACAAGATGAGGAGATGAGTGGGGTAGAAGGCGTAGAAAAGGTACTTGCCCCAACGGCCTTGTATGAAGCCGCGGCGACCGTCGTACATCGCCAACGGGATGAATGTCCATGCCGTGAGCCAGCGCCTGGGCAGCAGGCTGCTGCCTATGATGCATTGCAGCAATGGTCGGCCCCGGAGGATATAGAGCAATAGTATGAACGAGAATCCGGCGCAGCCGTAATCGGCCCTCATGACGATTGACAGCACAAACAGGAGGAGAAGGCTCAGGGTTTGGCGCTTGCGGTCGTGCTGCCATCGCGTCAGGGCCTCAAGCCCGAGCAGCCCAAGCGTCAGGGTGAAAAGCACGTTCTGTGAAGGGAACAGCAGTGTGTTGTCATGGACCAGGTTCCAAGGGATCTCGGACAGGAGGGCGAAGACGAACAGGTTGAGCACATACCTCTTGTGGTTGTGCGTGTGCATGAATCCTTCGACCAAGAGAAAAGCGAAGATGGGGAAGGCCAGCCGACCGATCAGACGGAAGATAAAATATAAGCTGACGTCCTTGGAGCCTACGGTGAAGTAGGGCTGAAAGGGAGTCTCATAAAGGGGCATGATGAAGCATCCGATGTGGTCGATGAGCATCGATGCCATGGCCATCACTTTCAACGTGCTGCCTGACAGCACCCTGTATCGTTGCTGAGGGATGTTACGCATGAGATGGATATGACGATTATCGACGCAAAAATACTTCTTTTTGTGCATCCGACAAAACATTTTGGCAGCAAAAAGTTTCACGGAATAAGATATTATAACTATTTTTGCCGCGAAAAGACAACGCACAAAGAAAATAAAGAGGAATATGCTACGTGCTTTCCATACCCCCGGCTGCATCGAGGCGGGCTGCGACGAAGCGGGGCGCGGCTGCCTGGCGGGGCCCGTCATGGCCGCTGCCGTGGTGCTGCCGCCGGACTTCACCAACGAGTTGCTCAACGACTCGAAACAGCTGACGCAGCGGCAACGCTACCTGCTACGCGACGTCATCGAACGCGAGGCCGTGGCGTGGGCCGTGGCGGAGTGCTCGCCACAGGAGATTGACCGTCTGAATATCCTGCGCTGCTCCATACTGGCCATGCAGCGCGCCGTGGATCAGCTCGCCGTGCGGCCACAGCACCTCATCATCGACGGCAACCGATGGATGCCCTACCCCATCCCTGCCGACACCATCGTCAAGGGCGACGCCACCTACATGAGCATCGCCGCCGCCAGCGTATTGGCCAAGACTTACCGTGACGACCGCATGAAGGCCCTCGCACAGGAGTTCCCACAGTATGGATGGGACAGGAACATGGGGTACCCGGCCAAGGCTCACCGCGAGGCCATACGGCAATACGGCACGACTCCCCACCACCGCATGACCTTCCGCCTGCTCCCGGAGGAGCAGCTGACGCTGGAGCTATAGAGAATGACGAATCTTCTTTTAATGACGAATAACGAATGACGAATGACGAATGACGAATGAGAGTTACCGCTGCTTCTGTTCTCTCCCCTTTTGGAGGAATCGGAGGGGGCTTAAGAGTTACCTGCTTAGGATGAAGGATAATAGTTACTTTCAAGTCTTGAGAGTAATCCTTATTTGTCATTTGTCACTCGTCATTCTGAGCGAAGCGAGATTCGTCATTCGTCACTCGTCATTCTGAGCGAAGCGAGATTTGTCATTCGTCATTCGTCACTCGTCAGCCGGGCGGACTATTCCACGGCTGAATGGATAGAGATGCTCAACAGCAACCTGCAGGCTCACCACCTGGTGTACTATGCTGCCCGGTGGCGCAACGGGACGCAGGCTTCGGAGCATATCTTTGTGATAGACGGCATTGACGATGAAGGGCGCTACAGCGTCAACTTCGGCACGGGCAATAGCTTCATCAGCCCTATGCATCATGACGGGAGATACGCGCCATACGCTCTCCCAGAAAAATTCATCATTTTTGGCTTTTCCTTCACTTTCCGCTGTAAGACAAACAGGCACAATCAGTTAGGCGAGGTGAAGGTAACAAATTTACCTTCACTTACCTTCACCTTCACGAGAAGAAGTAAAACAAGTTGTTTTACCTCGTAAGGGTTAGTCGAGAGAATGCTATCACTCGGCCGAGAAGAAATAAAACAAGTTGTTTTACTTTCCAACCTCCTGTCGTCGTTCACAACGGGAATGACTGCTTCGCTTTGTTTGCTTAGCCGAAGAGGCTATCGGAGCCAGTGGTTTGTCAAGAGTAGCCAAAGCATGTCACTTTTCGGAGCCGTTCGTTACAACTTTTGCATCAAAACAAAACATTTGTCCTACAAAGGTGAAGGAAAGTGAAGGAAGATTTGTTGCCTTCACCATACTTAATACACTAATTTCATGTGACTTACAAAGAAAAGTGAAGGAGTGAAGGTAAAATCGAAATTTATTTTTTGTGGCGAGGCTAACAGCTGTCATAAGAGAGGGCAAGTCAAGACTCCTAAAAGGGTGAATGAAGACTCCTAAGAGGGTGAATGAAGACTCCTAAGAGGGTTGACAAGAGACCCTCGGGGCTTATCCACTCACACGAATGTTCATAAATGCATCACGGATTGCCCATTGATCCTCATTCATAAGATTTGATTCGGTCACTCCATGGCAATTCGCGTCAAGAAGAAAGACTTAGCGTCATTAGACATTACAGTTCATGAGCCATTCCAGCCAGGACGCCTCAGGAACAGCCGAAGCTTCAAAGGATTGTTTAAGTAAAAAATTAGAGAGAATGTGCTTTCATATATAAATTAATGTGTATCTTTGCAGCGCATTTACCTCAAACAACGAACTAACGACAAGCGAAAATGAGAACAATACGTATGATGGCCATGGCCATCTGCCTCCTGACATCGGCGATGATGGCATCTGCCGGTGACTACACCACGTACCTGACTGCCGCCCGCGGCTTCACGGAAGTGACCTCCACTGAAGACATCCTGGCCGATGCCGATTACTACTACATCCTCACTCCGGCTGAGACGACCAGTCTCATCGTCGGCATAGGCACCTACAAGGCTAAGCCCGACTGGGCAAGCGAGGAAACGAAGGCGCTGAGATATGTAGCAGCCGACAGCGACCCGCTATTGAACCTCTCGAACTTCTTCACCATAGAGAAGAGCGGGCAGTACATAGGCCTGCGCAACGTTGTCTACAGCGCTGACCTGTTCCAAACCCACGATAATGCAGGCTACATGTATGTTAACACCTATACGGACAAGACGCTGGACGAGTGGAGCTACCTGACGCCAACCTACCAAAACGACTACTGGCTCTTCGAGAGTGGCAAGTACCCTATATCGAGCGGCAACTGGGCCTGCGGATATCTGGGGCCATGGAATAAGACGGTGGCTGCAGGCGAAGCCCTGGCTCTCAACCGCCAGAACACCGATGACGACGCTGCCAGCCACTACCGTCTGTTCAAGATTGCAAAGTCAGACCTGATGATGGCGTGGAGCAAGCTGTGGCAGGCCGCTTCGCCGACTAACAAGATTGATGCCACTTGGATGATCACCAATCCGTCGTTCGAGACGGGCGACGAACGAGGATGGACACTCGAAGGCAAAGACCCCAACGGCAATGATGAGTTCAAAACCCGTGATTACGGCATGACGAACAAGGACGGTCAATTCCTGATGAACGCTTTCCAGTGGTGGGCCTCCAGCCTCAGCGTCAGTCAGACCGTCACCGGCCTGCCCAGCGGCGTCTATGAGCTGTCGGCTGTCGTTGCCACTTGGGCGAAACGGACGGTGACCTTCAGCGGCAACGAGACCACTATTAACACCGCCGGCATAAACGACGGGACAGGCATTCCCGTTGCGATGGACGTCACCGTAAGCAACAAGGGAAAGCTGACTATCAGCGCCGGTAGCACAGGACTGTGGTGGATAGAAGGACACGAAGGCGAGACGCAGACGTTCTTCAAGCTCGACGATGTGCGGCTGCGCCTCAAGGCAGCCTTCCTCGCCACCGTGGCACAGCCGTTGCCCAACGACAACGAGACAACGCTCATACCCGATTTCTGGTATTACTTCGACGTACCGTACTCCACCGACTACTGGCTCATCGGTGAGCTCGACGGCATGACCAGCTCCGTCGATGGCGGAAAGCTGCTATCAGACATCACTACATCACCCGTTAGCCGTTCGATGACACTCCATAAAGGGCGCACCTATTTCAAGACATCCAGCAGCGATGCCACCTTACGCATTATCCCCAAGCGTAGCCTCATAGAATCGGAAGCGTTCACAGCTGTAGCGCTGAATGTGGATGGGCTGCCGCAGAAGATTGCTACAATAGAGTTGAATCCTGACGGTCCGGGAGGAGACGGCACAAAAAAGATTAGTCAGTATTTGGCTTCAAAACAATATGATTTCATCGGTTGTAGTGAGGACTTCAATTATCATGGTTCACTCATATCATCACTCCAAGATGCCTATAGTTGGGGAGCAGAACGCGCAACCCTCAGTATTACCGACCTTCCTTGGAGCGAAATCATTAGATTGAAGTTCCGATTCGACACCGATGGTCTGAACCTCATCTGGAAGAAAATCACTTGTTCTGCAACAAACGAGAGTTGGGCTCAATGGAACAGCATGGTGGAGACTGACGGTAACCAGTATGTGAAGAAAGGATACCGCCACTACGATATGAAAATCGAAGGGCAGACTTTTGACGTCTATATCCTCCACATGGATGCCGGCGACACGAATGCCACGGCCTCCCGTGAGTCGCAATGGCAACAGCTGGCCGATGCCATCAATAGTGCTGACGCCTCACGTCCAAAGCTCATCATCGGCGACACCAACAGCCGATGGACACGTGAGGACATCACGACGAACTTCATGAACCGGCTCAGCAGCAACTTCACGGCCTCCGACGTTTGGGTGGAGTTCTACCGAGACGGTATCTATCCCACTACCGACATGGCTGACCTCACCGACCAGAGCGACCCCACGAACTACACGAATTACGAGATCGTGGATAAGATTATTTACATCAACCCCACAGCTGCCAACACCACACAGCTCATCCCGCAAAGCTTCAAGATTGAACAGGACTACACCTACGACTCTGTGGATCACGATGGCAACACCAAGGCCCTGGGCGACCACAAGCCGGTGGTCGTAGCGTTTAAATATGTGACTGCCGGTGACGTCGTCACCTTGAACCTCGACCTGCCATACGATGCAACTGACAACAGCACGACTATCCGTAACGCCAGCGGAGCCACCGCCGACGTCACCCTCTCGGGCCGGACGCTCTACAAAGACAACAGCTGGAACACGCTTTGCCTGCCCTTCGACATGACGGCGGAACAGGTGACGGCACAGCTGGCTCCTGAAGGGCTGAAGACATTCAGCGGCAGCAGTTTCGACAGTTCAAGCGGCACACTGACGCTCGACTTCGCCGATGCAACCAGCATCAGTGCAGGTACACCTTATATTATTAAGTGGGCCAATGGCAGCGACCTCGTCAATCCTACGTTCAGGGGCGTGACCCTCAGCAACGCCACGGCCACCGTCCCGACCACCTACGCCGACTTCGTAGGCACCTACTGCCCCGTCAACATCTACACCGACGAGAAGACGAACCTCTATCTCGGCAAAGAGAACACCCTCTACTACCCCACCGAAGCCGGCTTCAACGTCAATGCCTTCCACGCCTACTTCCACCTCAAGAATGGCCTCACTGCCGGTGATCCCGTCACCGGTTCCGTCAAAGCATTCGTCCTGAACGTCGACGGCGAGAACCACACAGGGATCATCGACGCGCCATCATCAGCAGGCGACCATCAACGTGATGCCTGGTATGACCTCAGCGGACGCAAGCTCATCACTACGCCAACCCTCGGCGAGGGTCGTGGCAGGCTTCCACGCGGCATCTACCTCCGCAATGGCCGCAAAGTCGTGGTGCGCTCGACGCAGGAGTAGATGCCTGATCAGCACGCAGGACACAACACAGAAGAAAGGGAGTCTCGAATCTTACGATTCTTGACTCCCTTTCTTCTGTCGGGATGACTAGATTCGAACTAGCGACCCCACGCCCCCCAGACGCGTACTCTAACCGGACTGAGCTACATCCCGAACAAGGGTGCAAACGTTAGAAGAATGTATTCTTTTTCGTTTTGCGGGTGCAAAGGTAGGCGTTTTTTTTGATACGTGCAAATTTTTTTCTACTTTTGTGCCGGATTTCTGAAATAAAAGCTGTTTTAAGCATGAAATATCGCATAATTAGGCCCCGAAACCTGTCGGCAAGCATCCATCTGCCGGCCAGCAAGAGCATCAGCAACCGGGCACTCATCATGAACGCCCTCAGCGGCGGACCCATAGGTTTAGTGTCCAACGTGTCGGACTGTGACGACACCACCGTGATGATGCAGGCTCTGTTTCTCTTAGAGATGGAACGACGCGAAGGCGATGCCTGCCGGCTGCCACCCGTCGTGGACATCAAGGCTGCCGGCACGGCCATGCGCTTCCTCACGGCCCTCCTCGCCGTCAGCCCAGGCACACACACCATCACCGGCACCGAGCGTATGCGCCACCGACCCATCGGCATACTGGTGGAGGCCTTACGCAGCCTCGGCGCACAGATCGAATACGCAGGTCAGGAGGGCTTCCCGCCGCTGCGCATCACGGGCTCGAAGCTGCACGGAGGCCAGCTGGAGCTACAGGGCGACATCAGCTCGCAGTTCATCTCGGCGCTACTGATGATAGCACCGATGTTGGACGACGGCCTCACCATCAGACTCAAGGGCAAAATCGTCAGCCGGCCATACATCGACATGACCCTCGCGATGATGCGCGAACATGGGGCCAGCGCCAAGTGGACAAGCCGAAACGCGCTCTACGTGGCACCGCAGCCCTACCGGCCGACACCTTTTATGATCGAATCCGACTGGAGCGCAGCGTCCTACTGGTACGAGCTACTGCTGCTCAGCGACAACCGCAATGAGATCGTCACGCTGACGGGCCTGCTGCCAAAGAGCCTGCAGGGCGACAGTGCCGTAGCCGAGATGTTTAAGCCTTTGTCCGTTCAGACGCTGTGTTTCTCGCTCGGTAGCGACGAGCCTAAGACGATGCTCATCCGCCGGGGACGGATGGCAAAACGGATGGAATGGGACTTCACGAAAACGCCCGACCTGGCACAGACGATGATCGTGACGTGCGCCATGAAGGGCATACCGTTCTGTTTCAACGGCCTGCAGAGCCTGCGCATCAAGGAGACCGACCGCATAGCGGCGCTGCAGACCGAGCTGGCCAAACTCGGCGTACGCGTCGAGGTAGAGGGAGACAGCATCATGCGGTGGGAAGGTCCTGAGAAGCAGCCCGGCGGCGACATCCCCTATCTGCAACCTATACCCGGAACGGCCATCGACACCTACGACGACCACCGTATGGCCATGGCCTTCGCGCCGGCAGCCATGGTGCTCGGGCAGATCGACATCAACAACCCCGAAGTCGTAGCCAAGTCATACCCCTCCTACTGGAAGGACCTGGAACGAGCAGGGATGGAGATCAGCGAGATATGAGCGGCGACATGACTATTCAGCATCCTGACATGAGTAACACCAACACACCAACCCAGCCGCTGCCAGCCCCGAAGGGCGAGGCCTGGGACGGCATCTGCTGCGGCCAGCACGCCGTGTGCGAGAAAGAGCTGCTGATGCGGGCGGCAACAGAGCCCGTGGAATATTTCGACGACGAGGAGCTCGACCGATTCCGTGGCCGTAGCGCCGACAGCTACAACGCTGACGAGGAGGATGAGTTCCGCGAAGTGCTCTACACCACACTCACACGCGAGGTCGCCGACTGGCTGCGGAGCCTGCAGCTCAGAGGCATAGAACTGCCCGAGGCTCTGCGCGACGAGGCACTGATGCTGGCCGAGGACGAGGCGACAGCCGTGACGGACGCTGGCTGACAAAGAGAGAAAAAAAAACGATACCCTAAGCAACAAAATCGCTGCGACATACAATAAACGGCCGACCGAAAACGTTATGTAAGAAGTGAGACTACGCGCGCGAACATATAATATATTCGGACTCCTGTTGCTGGCAGGAGTGCTGGCGGCGTGCTCCACCAAGAAGAATACCGCCAGCACACGATGGTACCACGGCATGACGGCGCGCTTCAACACGATGTACAACGGCCGCAAGGCTTTCGACGAGGGCGTCGAGGCTCAGAACAAGGGACACGTCGACAACTACACCGAGCTGCTGCCCATGTTCATCGTGGCCGACAAGAAGACGGCCGCCATGGGCAAAGGCAGCTATGAGACAGCCATCGAGAAGAGCCAGAAGGCCATCAAGAAGCACAGCATCAAGCGCAAACCCAAGAAACCGTCGGGACGTATGTCCGACAAGCAGAAGGCCTTCTTCGCACGTAAGGAGTTCAATCCTAAGTTGCACAAAGCCTGGATGATGATGGCCGACGCGCAGTTCAACAAGGGCGAGTTCATCGAAGCAGCCGCCACCTACAACTATATCCTCCGTCTCTATGCCGACCAGCCCAAGGTGGCGAGCGTGGCACGTGCCAAGCTTGCCCGCTGCTATGTCCTGCTCGAATGGCCTTACGATGCCGAGGACGTGATGAACAAGATGCGGCGCGACAGTATCTCACCCCGCGGACAGCGAGAACTCGACGCCACACGCGCCGCCTACCTCATCGAGACAAGACAGCTCGACGAAGCCATAACGCCGCTGGCAAATAGCGTCAAGCACACCAAGGGCAAGCTGCAGAAAGCCCGACGATACTACCTGCTCGGACAGATCTACCAGCAGACAGGGCAGAAGCAGAAGGCATACGCCGCGCTGAAGCGGTGCGTGCGCCTCAACCCACCCTACGAATTGGCTTTCAACGCACGCATCCTGCAGACCGAAGTCATGGCCGACGGGCAGGGAAAGGCGATGATACGCAAGCTGCGTCGTATGGCCAAGAGTCCGAACAACGCCAACTACCTCGACCGCATTTATTACGCCATAGGCAATATCTACCTCGCCAGCCGCGACACGATGCAGACCATCTACGCCTGGAAGAAGGGCATCGAAGAGAGCACACAGAACGGCTTTGCCAAAGCTATCGTGCTGCAGAGTCTCGGCGAGCTCTACTGGCAGCGCGAGAACTACATTGATGCCACTGCCTGCTACAACGAGCTGGCACAGCTCATGGACAAAGAGCATGAGAAATATCAGGAAGTGCAGCAGCGCAGCAAGATACTCACCGAGATAGAACCGCACCTGTCGGCCGTGAAGCTGCAGGACAGCCTGCAGGTGCTGGCCAAACTGCCGGAGAAGGAATACCTCGCAGCCATCGACCGCGTCATCGCCGAGCTGAAGAAGCAAGAGAAAGAGGCCGAGAAGCGTGCCGCCAATCAGGAGGCCAACGCCGCACGAGCCAACTCGGCACAGGCCGCACAGGCTCAGACGGGCGCCAAAGGACAGACCGGTGCCGTGCGACGTGGCGCACAGTCGGCGACCTTCTATTTCTACAACGCACAGACCGTCAGTCAGGGCAAGCAGGAGTTCCAGCGCCGATGGGGCAACCGACCCAACGAGGACAACTGGCGACGCAGCACCAAACAGAAACCTTCGGAGGCCGACGGTGGCGAAGGGTACGACTATGCTGCCGAGGACAGCCTCGCTCAGATCTCCGATGAAATGGGCGATTTTGGTGGCTTGAGCGAAGAAGAGCAGCGCCTGAAGGACTCGCTCGAGAACGATCCACATCACCGCGAGTTCTACCTCAAGCAGATTCCTTTCACCGAGGAACAGATGGAGGCATCCAATGCTATGATCCTCGACGGCCTCTACCACAGCGGCGTGCTCGAGATGGACAAAATAGGCAATTTCACGATGGCCGAGAAGACCCTCAACCGCCTCATCAGCGACTTCCCCGACTTCGAGCAGATGGACGATGTCTACTACCACCTCTTCCTGCTCGCCATGCGACGCGGCGACCAAGAGGAGATGGACCGCTACCTCGGACTCATGCAGGAAGCTTACGCCGACAGCAAGCTCACCAAGACCATCTCTAACCCACGCTTCGTCGAGTTGGCACAGAATGGACGCCACCTCGAGGACACGCTCTACGCACAGACCTATGAAGCCTACAAAGCCGGGCAGTACTGGATTGTCGATCAGAACGTCAAGGAGAGTGCCGAGGACTTCGAGGAGGGAGCCCACCGCGCCAAGTTCCTCTTCATACACGCCATGAAGCAGCTCTACACCGGACAGCGCGACAGCTTCTTCGCAGAGCTGAAGGTCGTTGCCGAGAAATACGGCAAGGACGAGATTGCCGAGCTGGCCAAAGCATACGTCAAGGGCATCGAGGAAGGACGCCTGCTGGCCTCCGACAAGTGGGACGCCTCGGACATCTGGAGCGCCCATGCCCTCGACGTCAGCGCCGACAGCACCGCGACGGCCGACAGCCTCGTCGCCGATCCCGCCGTGCCCTACGTCTTCGTGCTGGCCTACCCTACCGGCGAGGTCGATGAGGATCAGCTGCTGTTCGAGATGGCCCGCTACAACTTCACTTCGTTCATGGCGCGTAACTTCGAGGTCGAGATTGTCAAAGCCGGCGTTATCTCGCAGCTGCGTGTCACCGGCTTCAAGAGTTATGACGAGGTGCATGCATACGCCCAGCAACTCTACAGCGACGCCCATCTCCGCCAGCGTCTCGAAGGCATAAGGGCTATCCTCATCAGCGAGGCCAACCTCAAGCTCTTGGGCACACGCTACAGCTACGACGAATATGCCGAGTTCTTCGAGGCCGAGCTGTCGACCATCAAGCTGCCCGAAGATCTCATCCTCGACGAGCCCACCGACAACTTCCCCAAGGACATCGACGACATACCCCTGAGTGAGGAAAAAGCCGATGAAACCGACGATTCTGCTACCGAAGAGGAGGAGACCGAGGACGACGAAGACTGGCTCTACTGATTCCAATGCCACACTTCTCCCTGCGCGCTATCATCGCTGGAAATCAGCATTTATCAGCCCTGGCAATCAACTTTTTTGACTTTTTCTTTGCCAATTCGCCACGAATACCTATCTTTGCAGCGTGCTCGATCCCAGTAAGCGGTTGCGCGCACTACCCTTTTCACTGACACACCTTAGAGCGACAAAACTATGATAGCAGAAAACAAATACGTCCGATTCGACTGGGCCGTGAAGCGTATGCTTCGCGACAAGGCTAACTTCGGGGTACTCGAAGGACTAATCACCGTGCTGCTCGGCCAGAAAGTCACCATCACCCACATTCTGGAGAGCGAAGGCAACCAAGAAAGCGAAGACGACAAGTTCAACAGGGTGGACGTGAAGGCGATCAATGCCGACGGAGAGATCATTATCGTTGAGATACAGCTTACGCGACAACTCTACTACCTCGAACGCATCCTGTACGGGGTGGCCAAGACGCTGACAGAACACATCAAGCTGGGCAACCTGTACAACGAGGTGAAGAAGGTCTACCACATCAGTATTGTCTATTTTGACCTCGGACGCGGCGCCGACTATCTCTATCACGGTCAGACGCATTTCATCGGTGTCCACACACATGATGAGCTGCAGGTAAGCGCAAAGGAAGAGAATGTCATACACATGAAGACACCCTCGCAGGTATTCCCCGAATACTTCATCATACGCGTCAACGAGTTCAACAAGGTCGCCAAGACACCCATCGAGGAGTGGCTGGACTATCTGAAGAATGGACACATCAAGGACGATACCCAAACCCCCGGCCTCAGTGAAGCGAAGGAGAAACTACAGGTGATGACGATGCCACCCTCCGAACGCATCGCATACGACCGACACCTCGATGCCATCATGGTGCAGGAAGATGTCCTTACGACTGCGAAGATAGAAGGAAGAGCTGAAGGAAGAGAAGAAGGAAGAGAAGAAGGAAGAGAAGAAGGAAGAGCTGAAGGACGCGAAGAGGAGAAAATGCTCCATGCCCGCAAGATGAAGGCAAAAGGCTTTAGCCTACAAGACATCGCCGACATCACCGGCCTCTCATTGGAGCAGATTGAATCTATAGAATAATCTCAGTAGTGAATAATCTCATTGGAGCAGATTGAATCTAAATAAAATGTCAGGGCAGACCGATAACGGCTATTCTCACGCCCTCCAGTTTATCATCCCTATTCTTCACGACGAAGCCCTGCGGTCTCTCTCCGCAGGGCTTCGTCCTTTCGTTTAGACGCAGCAGGAACAACCCCGCATTGTCCATTATACATTGTTAATTATCCATTGTCCATTATCAATTATCAATTGTCAATTGTCCATTATCCATTGTCAATTGTCCATTGTCAATTGTCCATTGTCAATTGTCCATTGTCAATTGTCCATTATCAATTGTCCATTGTCCATTATCAATTATCAATTGTCCATTATCAAAGCGTCCCTGGCTCACTCGTTCCAATCGAAATGCCAGTAGCTGCCATTATCTGTGATGCCTTTGACGAGGACCTCGTCGCCATTGACACCTGTTGTTCCGGTTTGCTGATTAAAGCCAGTGGCAGAAGTAGCGATCATGGCCTCAGCACTGACGGGGGTCACAAGGACAGCTGGAATGATATAGGTCTTTTTCATATTCTGAAAATTAGAGATTTAGATGATTAGATAATAAGAAAAAAGAAAGGGCTTCATCAGGGCAGACTTCCACCCTTTCTTATTTCCTACATTTCTTAATTTATTATTTTACCAATACCTTCTTGCCGTTGACGATGTAGATGCCTTTCTGAGCCTTGCTGACACGCTGACCGGCGAGGTTATACCATTTACCATTTGCCGATTTACCATTTACCATTTCGTCAATGCCAGTGGCATTATCGAAGACGACTGTGAAGGCCTTGACGGGAGTGCCGTCAGTCACCTTCAGGAAGGCTTTGCCGGCGGCAATAGTACCGCTGGTGACGGGACGGAACTGCACGGCGTAGTCAGTATCCTCAGACGAAGCCAGGCCGTAGAGCGTGAAGCCGCTGAAAGCATCGTAAGCCGTGGCTGCGGCGGCATTACCCGTCAGGTTGCCCTTCGCGGTGGTGGAAGAGGCAGCTACGGGGATGGTGTAGGTGCCGGCAGCACCGTTCAGCACGACACCCGTGCCAGCCGGGACATCGTCTACCGCTGTCAGCGTCACCGTGCTGCCATCGACAGTGGCTGTATAAGCGGCCAAGCCGGCTACAGACGAGAAGTCGAGCGCGGCAGCCGTGTAGAGTGTAGCCCAT
>CAMOSA010000030.1 GCA_946624335.1 uncultured Prevotellaceae bacterium | reverse complement strand
ATCGATACAGATGGTCTTGTAGCCGACACCTGCATAACCGGGAGCGATGTTGGAGATGTGGCTGAAGAAGGAAGCGTAAACGGTGGTTGTCTCGGTGCTGTGGATGAAGCCCCACATGGTTTCGGGGTTAGCCATGATGGAGACGAGGCCATCGTGCAGCTCCTCCTCGTTCATGGGCTTGTAGCCCTGACGAGCTTTATTGGCAGCCTGAGCAGCCTTCTCCCACTGCTGGGTGAGCAGGTAGTGGCGAGCCAGCAGGCCGTTGGCTACGTTGGCATCGATGTAGTCCTTGTTGGCGCGTTCGAAACCGGACGTTTCGAGCAGCGAGACAGCTTTCTCGAGATCGCTCTGTGCCTGATCGAGGACAGCCTTGACGGTGTTCACGCCCTTCAGCTCATCGAGCTGGTCGGCGGTGAAACCGTCAGCCTCGGTGAGGTAGATGGGCAGACCCTTGCCTTCGTAGTTGATGGTGCCATCGGCCTTGATGTAGGGGCGGAAGAGCTGGATGAGGTAGTCGTAGGACATACCGCGGTAGGCCAGCGCCTGACCGAGCAGTGCCATACCGCTCTCGTCCTCAGGCTGAAGGCCGGGATAGAGGCCGATGACCTCGTTAGCCTTGGCAATGGCGGTGTAGAAAGTGCTCCAGTTGGTGTAGACGCGACGATAGTTGTTCATGCGGTCGTCGAGCTGATAGTCGTAGATGAACCATGTCGAGCCGTTCAAGTAGGCGATGTCCTCACCCATCAGGTCAGTGCTGTGGAGCACGGACATGAAGTTGAACGAATCGTGGCTGTCGCTGTACATATCCACCAGGTGTGCCCACATGCCGTTGAGAAAAGCATCAGGGTTGTGGGATGCAGCCTCACGGGCAGCATCGGCATCGAGATATTCCTTGTCGTCAATCTCGAGGTAGTCGCTTCCGCAAGCGCTTAATCCAAGAGCTACCAGACCGGCAGCCATATATTTGAATATTTTCATATACTTGATACTTTATTGTTTGATAATGAATATTTGTGCGCTCTGGTTGAAGCTTAGAACGTGAGGTTCAGGCCGATGGAGTAGGTGCTGAGGGGCTGATAGACCCAGCTGGTGGCACCGCTGAAGTTCTGACGAGGATCGAGACCCTTACGCTTGCTCTTGAGCCAGATGTTGTCGCCGGTGAGGTACACGCGGAGCTTCTCGATGTAAGCCTTGCGCGTGATGTTCTTCGGGAGTGTGTAGCCGAGGGTGACGTTGCGGAGGTTGAAGAAGCTGGCCTTCGTCATGAAGTAGCTGGAGGAGCTGCTGATGCCTGCGCTCTGGCTGTTGTAGCTCAGCTTGGGCACGTCGGTGTTGGTGTGGTTGGACGTCCAGCGGTTGAACATATCGCGGTGCATATTGTTGCCATCTTCACCGCCATTCATCAGGCTGGCATAGTAGCTGTCGCGCACCCAACCACCGATCTGATAGGATGTGGAGATAGACAGGTCGAAGCCGAAGCCCTCGAACGTCGTGCTCAGACCACCGGTGAGAGCCGGGATAGCGCTCTTGCCCAGGTCGACCATCGTAGCCTCGGAGTCAGTGTAGACGACCTTGCGGCTGCTGTAGTCAATCTCGTTGGTGGCGCGGCCGGAGCCTTCGATGAGATTGCCTTCCTCGTCGTACTCCTGGTCGACCATGACCTTGTCGTAGTGGTTGTACATCGGACGGCCTGTAGCCTCGTCGACGCCGAGGTATTCATAGCCCTGCCACTCGTAGATGCTGCCGCCCTTCTTCCACCAGTAGGGATTGCGTGCGAAGCCCTGGGGATATTCAGCCTCGGGCTTGCTGGCGGGCAGGCGGGTCAGCTCGTTCTTGTAGTGGGTGCCGTTGACGGCGATGTTCCAGCGGAAGTCCTTCGTCTTGAGGACATCGTAGCCGATCTCGAATTCGACGCCGGTGTTCTTCATGTCAACCTCGTTGCGCCAGATGGAGTTGGGCTGACCTTCAGAGAGAGCCAGGGGGCTGGCGAAGAGCATATCCTTGTTGTTCTTGATGAAGAAGTCGAAGTTCAGGCTCAGGCGGTTGAGCAGCTGTGCCTCGAAACCGACGTTGAACATACTCTGCTTCTCCCACTTGAGGTCCTTGTTGCCGCGGAACACCTTGGAGAAGGCCATGGCGCCACCGTCGAGACGGTTGACAGCATAAAGGTCGCTGTAGGCCTTGGCCATGCCGATGCCATCGTTACCCTGAGTACCATAGCTGGCCTTGAGCTTCAATTGGTTGACCCACTTGACATCCTTCATGAACTCTTCCTCGTTGATGCGCCATGCACCACCGACGGCCCAGAACGTACCCCAGCGGTTGTCCTTATGGAAGCGTGAGCTGCCGTCGCGACGGATGCTGGCTGTGAGGTAGTAGCGGTCGAGGTAGTTGTACTCAGCCTTGGCCAGGTAGCCCTCGAGGGCATATTCGCTGGTGTAGGAGGTGAGGTCCTGATAGAGAGCTGCGTTAGCGAACTCGGGGTTCGACCAGTCAGCATAGTTGGTCATGTGGCCATACATATAGTGATTCTTGTCCAGCTTGTTCTCGTGGACCAGCATGATGTGCAGGCCATGATTGCCGAACTCATGGTTCCAGTCGAGGATTTCGTTGACGTTCAGGGCACCGTAGCGTGTGGCATACTTGTAGCCGCGACCGCCCACCGTCTTGGCATCACCGCCGATGGGGGTGGCGAAGTTGGTCTGGTTGGTGTTGAAGGCATCGTAAGCCACGTTGGCCGTGAACTTGAAGTCCTTCAGGAAGTTTACCTCGACGTAAGCGCGTGAGGTCATGTTGTCACGCAGCGTCTGGTTGATGTTCTCCTTGGCTACGGCATAAGGGTTCTGCTCGCCGGCGTAAGGACGGCCATACTCAGAGCCCCAGTCGTAGAGGCGCTTGCCGTTCTCGTCGTACATGGCGTTGCCTTTGTCATCATACATATAGATAGGATAGATCGGGCCGATGTTCTGTCCGAACATGAAGATGTTCGAATAGTTGTCGCCTACATTGTTAGCAAACGTCTTGTAGTCGGTGCGGGCGTAGCCGAGGTTGGCGCCAACCTTGATGTACTGGCCAATCTTCTGGTCGACCTTGACGCGGCCGGAGAAACGGTTGAAGCCAGAGCCTACCATGTAACCCTTATCGCCCAGGTAGCTGGCCGATGCGAAGGCCTGTGTCTTGTCGTTGCCGCCGCTGATGCTGACGTTATACTCCTGACGGAAGGCGTTGGTGAAGGGGTCTTCGCTCCAGTCGTCATTCCACTTACGCTGTGCGTTGGCAGCAGCGCTGGTGAGGCGGCCTGTGAGCGGGTCGATGATGTTGTCATCGGCGACACCTTTATATATATTGTACTTCAGCACATCGCTGATCAGGCCTGAAGCAGCAGCCTGGCTGGCGCCAGCTTCGCCCAGTGTCTTTACGAGGCTGTTGCGATAGCTCTCATACATCATCTCGTAGTACTCTCCGGGGTTCTTGATGATGTCGTAGTTGCCTACGGCACGGGTGTTGAAGCCCCAGCGGCCGTCGAAGGTGACCTTAGCCTCGGAGCGCTGACCGCTCTTCGTGGTGATGAGGATGACACCGTTGGCACCGCGTGCACCGTACATCGAGTTGGCGGCAGCGTCCTTCAGCACCGTCAGGCTCTCGATGTCCTGGCTGGCGATGGAGTTGAGCGAACCCTCGTAAGGCACACCGTCGAGGACGATGAGCGGGCTCTGCGAGCTGCTGATCGAACCGATACCACGGACGATGATGCTGGCACTGGCACCCGGCGTACCATTGCTGGATACGGTCTGCACACCAGCCACCTGACCTTCGAGAGCCTTGGAGATATTGCTCACCTGCAGCTTCTCTATCTTGTCGGCCTTGATCGTTGTGGCAGCACCGGTGAAGCTCGACTTCTTCTGTGTACCATATGCGACGACCATCACCTCGTCCAGACCGAAGTCATCGCTGTCAAGGGCGATGCGCATACCGTTGCGGGCCTTGACGATGCGGCTGATCATGCCGATGTGCGACAGTTCAAGGCGTGCGTCTTCGTTGTCCACAGTGATGACGAAGTCGCCGTTCATGTTTGTTGTGGTGCCGGTCTTTGTGCCAACAACTTTGACAGCAGCGCCAGGCAGTGGTTCACCATCATCTGCTGAGATGATGGTACCCTTCACTTGGATTTGTGCGAAAGCCATTCCAAATGAGAGGAATAACCCTACTAAAAGAGCCGTTAATCTTTTTTCCATAAATACTCTTTTTAATTAAACATAATACTTGTTATCTCTATTTTCTTGCTTACCTTTTTTGCCTATATATTATATAAGGTGTGGAAGGCGATGCCCACACGCGGTATACTTAAAGACGGTGCAAAGTTAACGCTTTTTTTGTTAACAGCAATGAAAAATGTGAAAAAAAAGCATTTTTAGGGCCAAAAATTAACAAATTGCTCATGAATATGCGTTAAAAGAGAGTAAAAAGGAAGTTACGCCCGCAATCGGTTTACTCATGCGCCCTCCACCATCTGGGCGGTTTCTTTCGCGATGATCACCCTTCTCGCCCAAACGCTCTGATGCAGCCTAATACGCCAGTGTTTAACAAATACTTGATACTTCGGATTTATTATGACATAAAACTAAAGTATTATATAATAGATAAACAATTGGTAATTAACAAGTATTATGTTTAATTTAAGAGAGTATTTATGAAAAGAAAACTTTCGATGTTTCTGGCTTCGCTGTTCCTTTTCACAGGAATTGCTATGGCCCAGGTACAAGTGAAGGGTACCATCATCTCAGCCGATGATGGTCAGCCGCTCCCCGGCGCCTCCGTAAAGGTGCTCGGCACAAAAAGTGGAACTGTCACCAATATGGATGGTGACTTTAGCCTCACGGTTCCCGACGATAACACCCGAATCGAGATTACCCACATGGGTATGCTTCCTCGTGTCGTTAAGGCTCGCAATGGTATGCGTATCGCCCTTGATACCGATGACAAGATGCTGAATGAAGTTCAGGTCATCGGTTACGGCACCACCACACGTTCGGCTTTTACGGGTTCTGCCGTTGAGATTAAGAGTGAAGACATCACGAACCACATCACGACGACAGCTACCAGTGCCCTTGTCGGTAAGGTGGCCGGTATCCAGGCTACCCAGTCGTCTGGTGAGCCTGGCACTGCTCCCACGATTCGTATCCGTGGTATTGGTTCCTATGCGGCCAGCTCTACACCTTTGTATGTCATCGATGGTGTACCCATGATGCAGAGCATAGCCAGCGTCAACCCTCAGGATATTGAGAGTATCTCCGTGCTGAAGGATGCTTCCGCAGCTGCCATCTATGGTAACCGTGGTGCCAATGGCGTCATCATCATCACCACCAAGAAGGCAAAGGGCGTAGCCCAGGATGCCGAGGTGAAGTTTGACGCCCGTATCGGTAGCAACTCCCGACTGATTCCGCGTTACGACCTGATTACCGACCCGGGTCAGTACTATGAGACTCACTATCGTGCCATGTACAATAGCATCGCCTACAATGGTGGAACGGCAGCAGCTGCTTACGCTTATGCCGACGCTAATCTGTTTAATGAACAGAACGGCGGTCTGGGTTATCAGGTCTTCACCGTGCCCGATGGCGAGAAACTGATTGGTACGAATTTCAAGATGAACCCGAATGCCACGCTTGGTTATTGGGATGGCGAGTATTACTATCGTCCCGATAACTGGTATGACGAGAATATCCACAGTGCTCTGCGTCAGGAATACAATGTAAGCGTGAGCGGCAATACGGGCCGCTTGAGCTACTATGCCAGCGTCGGTTATCTGAACGACGGCGGTCAGGTGAAGCATTCGGAATACAATCGTTATACGGGTCGCACGAATGTGGAGTATCAGGCTAAGAAATGGCTGAAGCTGACCACCAATATGTCATTCACCCACAGCGAGAGCCAGTCGCCTTCGTTCGGTGACACTTATGGCAGCTCGACCAACCTGTTCTACTATTCCAATATGATGGGCTCCATCTTCCCCATGTATGTCCGCGATCAGCAGGGTAATATCGTCAAGGAGAACGGCCGTACCGTCTTTGATAACAACGGTAACACCAATTTCCGTCGCCCGAACTTTACCGGTAATGCCGCTCGAGACAACGAATTCAATCGCTACAAGGGTTATGGCGATATCTTCTTCGGTCAGTGGGCCGCTACTGTCAGCCCCATCACGGGTCTCGACTTGAAGGCTTCGCTTGCCGCTCACAGCCTCAATAATCGCAACACCTATCTCTATAGCCGTTTTGGCAGCAACGCCGGTACCGATGGCGCTGCTTCTGTGAGCTCAGGCCGCACTTTCGCTGTCACTCAGCAGTATTTGGCCAACTACTTCCACACCTTCAACGATGTTCATAATCTGGGTATTGTCGCCGGTTACGAGCAGACGAAGGAGAAGGATCAATCTCTTTCGGGTTCCAACACTCACCTTTACGATCCGTTCATCGCTGAGTTGAACAACGCCAAGGGCCCGAATGACGAGATGAGTCAGGCTTCTTCTACCGACAACTACATGACCGAGGGCTTCCTGGGTCGTGTCACTTACGACTATGCCGAGCGCTATTTCGCTAATGCCAGCATCCGCCGCGATGCCAGTTCCAAGTTCGCTCCCGGTCACCGTTGGGGTACCTTCTGGAGCGCCGGCTTGGCTTGGCAGATCAACAAGGAATCCTTCATGAGCGATGTCAAGTGGGTGGACCTCTTGAAGCTGAAGGCCTCTTATGGTGAGATGGGTAACGACCAGGGTATGGGATGGCATGCTTATGCCGACCGCTTCGCCACCTCCTACAATGCTCAGTCTAAGACCTATTCCGTTACGATGTCAGCTAAGGGTAATGAGAATCTGACCTGGGAGACCAAGCGTTCTTGGAACTTCGGTCTTGACTTCTCGTTCTTCAACTATCGCTTGAACGGAACGTTCGAGGTCTATACGGGCACAACGAGCGACCTGCTGTGGTCCAAGACGGTGCCTCTGTCCTCCGGTCTGACCGTCACCTCCTTCCCCGCCAACGTAGGTAGCCTGCGCAACAGCGGTGTCGAGCTGAGCTTGGACGGCGACGTTATCCGCACGAAGGACATCAAGTGGAACATTAACTTTGCCCTGGGTCACAATGTGAACAAGATCATCGAGCTCGATGAGTCCATCAGCGAGAAGGGTCTGCGCTACAGTAACCAGATTATTCGCGAAGGTGGTTCGCTTCAGCACGCTTACATGATCAAGTACGCTGGCGTAGACCAGAGCAATGGCCGTGCCCAGTACTGGAAGGCTTACACCTATGCTGACCAGGAGAAGAAAGATCCTGAAAAACTCACTATTATGAGTAACACTTATGGCGAAGGTCCTATTGTCAAGGAAGAGCTGACCTACGACATCACCGAGGCCAGCCGCTATGACCTTGGCGATATGTTGCCTAAGGTAACAGGTGGCTTCGGCACAACGTTTGAGGCTTATGGTTTTGACCTTAGCGCACAGTTCAGCTATCAGCTCGGTGGCCGCACCTACGATGGTGGTTATCAGCAGTTGATGCACAACGGTCAGGAGACAGGTGTCGCCATGCACAAGGATCTGCTCGATGCTTGGACGCCGGAGAATCCTAACAGCAATATCCCACGCCTTAGCACGGCAGCTATTGATGACCCAGGTGTGAGCTCTCAGACTGCTTACGACCGTTTCCTCACCAAGAGCAACTACCTCTGCTTGAGTAATCTGAATGTCGGTTACACCTTCCCCAAGAAATGGCTGCAAAAGGCTCAAATCCACAGCCTCCGCGTTTACTTCGGTGGTGAGAATCTTTTCCTGCTGACTGCTCGCAAGGGTCTCGACCCCCGCTACAACCTGGGTGTCGGCACTATGACGCAAGGCCAGGGTCTTGCATCGGGTAGCTATTCCGCCATGCGTTCCCTCACAGGTGGTCTCACGCTGACCTTCTAAAGCCCTGAGATGGTACATCTGTTAAGCAATAACACTATAAAGAATAAAAAATATGAAACTATATAAGATTTCTCTCTTCATGCTCAGTGCAGCTCTGCTCTCCACTGCCTGCAACGATATTGACGAGCAAGTGCCCGAAGGCGGCACATTGACGCGAGAGCAGAATCAGGAAAGCGTAGCCGCCGTTCCCGAACGCGCTGATGCCAGCTTCAACGGTATGTTCTCCATGATGGGTCGTCCCCATGCATGCTGGCCCACTGGTGGTAATGCTAACCGTGCTGACGACTTTGGCTTTATCTCTTCAGCCCTCTCTCAGGATCTGGAAGGTGCCGACATGAGTCTGCCCAACAGCAACTACAACTGGTTCTCCACCTGCTCGGAGCTGAGCACCCGTAATGCCAACTACGCCAATCCTTATATGCGTTACCGCATTCCTTACAACCAGATCGGTATGGCTAACGAGGTCATCGGCACTTATCCCGAGGATACTACCGACTCGCTCGCCATCAACCGTATCGCTCAGGCTCGTGCCATCCGTGCTTTCGACTATATGTCACTGGCTCCCTACTTCGCTTTCGGCATCGACCGTGCTGCCGACGAACTCTGTGTGCCTATCCTCCGCGAAGGCGTGGACTACACCAACAATCCTCGTGCCACAGTGCGTGAGGTGTGGGAGTACATTGTCGAGGACTTGAACTATGCTGTCGACCACCTGGAGTTCGGCGTGCGTACGTCCAAAGACCGTGTCGACAAGAACGTTGCCCTAGCGCTGCGTGCTCGAGCCAATCTCTGCCTCGGCAACTATGCTGATGCTGCCAAGGATGCTGATGCCGCCATGACCGGCTATACGCCTGCCACTATCGCTGAGGTCAGCAAGCCCGCTTTCTGCAACCTCGAGGACCATAACTGGATCTGGGGTATCAACATCACCACAGAGTTGGCTAACATCGATGGCGCTCCGACAGCTTCCAGCTGGATCGGTTCGTTCAGCGGCGACGGCTATGCAGCCTACATCAACCCCGCATTCATCAATGTCCTGCTCTACAATAAGATTTCTCCGACAGACGTCCGTCACGGCTGGTGGCTCGACGAGGAGGCTCAGTCGCCCATCCTCGAAGGTCTGAGCTGGACCAATCCTAAGACTGGTGAGGTGGCTACCGGCAACGAGATTCCTGGCTTCGTGACCGACGACAAGTGTGCATGGATTCCCTACACCAGCGTCAAGTTCGGTCAGAAGAGTGGCGTTGGCAGCACCGTTGACAACAACGACTTCCCCCTCATTCGTGTGGAAGAGATGGTGCTCATCAAGGCAGAAGGTCTGCTTAAGAGCGGCAACGAGGCTGAGGCCCGCAACGTGCTCGAGAGCTTCGTCAAGACCTATCGTGATCCCAGCTACACCGCCTCGCAGCGCAACCTAGGTCTGGCCGACGAAATCTGGTTCCAGCGTCGCGTCGAGCTCTGGGGTGAAGGCTTCTTTACGATGGATGCCAAGCGCCTGAACAAGAACATTGTCCGTTTCCATGGCGAAGGTACCAGCAACTTCCCCGATGCCTTCCAGTTCAATGTGGCAGCTGACGATCCTTGGCTGAATATGCGCTTCCCGTCAACTGAGTTGGACAACAACTATGGCGTCGTAGACAATCGCGGCGGCGAAATCCCCGTTGCAGGCCAGAACGCCAATTTGCTTGACGGCGTTACCGACTAATGTCGCATACATTAACCCAATAAAATCAAAATTGAGCTTATGAAACTGAATAAGATAATGCTGTTGTCTCTTCTCAGCGTGGGTGCACTCTTCAGTGCTTGCAGCGAAGATGACAACTATGAAATGGGCAAGCCTGCCGGCAACAATGCTGTGAGCTTTGCCAATGAAGAGAACATCGTTCTCGATTTCGAAGCTACGGATTTCGACGTGGAGTTGGTTCGTGTGGGTGACAATCTGCCCGCTTTGACCGTGCCTATCACCGTCCTGAATGCTCCGGATTTCGTTAAAGTGCCTGCCTCCGTCAGCTTTGCTGCCGGTGAGACTGAGGCAAGGATTAAGGTTGAGATCGGCGAGGGTATGGAAGCCTTTACCGACTACAATCTTAGCTTGATGTTCGATGAGGAATATACTAATCCCTATCTCGACACCCTTGCCTTAAGTCCGCGTTACAACATCACTTTCCTGAAAGAAGACTATGTAGCCGTAGGCCGTGGTATGTTCCACGAGACGGTGTACTTCGAAGAAGAGTGGGAGGTGGAGTTCGAGTATTCCGAGTTGCTTGACCTCTATCGTATTCCTGATGCTATTATTGAAGGTACACACTGGTATTTCAAGTGGAATGGCCCCGATGCTGAGGAGCAGGTATTCTATTTCACCGATAGCACTGGAAAGAAAGCTTCCGTTACCATCAGTCAGACGAATTACTATGGATGGTTTTCCGGAATTACAAACCCGACTTATGGCCCAGTCTACGTCTGTGTACTGGATGGCAATTTCATCGGTTATAACCCCGAAGGTGAGGGCGGCCCGGAATTTGATTTCCCTGTTGCCTATCGTGTCTCAGCCGGCAGCTTCGGCTCTAGCTACGAATGGATTGACCAACTGGAGTTCTATTAATCAATAGGGCAGCTTCAATATGGGCGCACTCTGCAATATCGTAGGGTGCGCTCTTTTTCAAATTTAACTATTTGCGTATTGATTATGAATCGTTCCCTTCTGCTTCCACTTTTGATGGTTAATGTCCTGCTTCAGGCAGCACCGGTAGAGCGCAGTCTGGCCCGACAGCGTGCCGAACAATTCCTTGGTCGGGAGGTGTCTGACGTAAATTCTCATGCCGCCCATCGTCTGCCTCGGCATAGACTGATGGCTTCCGAAGCCTATTATGTCTTTAATGCCATAGATGGTGAGGGCTTTGCCATCATCTCTGCTGATGATGCTCTCGGCGATGTGCTCGCTTATTCTATGACCCACAATTTCCCAGTCTCTACATCCTTGCCCTGTGCTTTGGAAGCCTATCTCGACGCTTTCGCCGAGGCCGTCGGTTCTGGGGCTGAGGCTGCAGGGATAGACAACGAACCAGTAGGTTCCAAGGCCGATGGATCCGTCACATCTGCTACGGGGGGGCCGTTATGTGCGACCGAATGGGGGCAAGACGCGCCATACAACACCTTATGCCCACGAAAGGACGGCCAACTTTGTCCGTCTGGCTGTGTGGCTACGGCATTAGCCCAACTTCTATATTACTGGCGTTGGCCTGTAAAAGGCAAAGGCTATAGTTGGGCTAAGGATGGCAACGGTGAGACCTATAGCGGTACACTTGAGCATGCCTACTCATGGTCGGCTATGCTCAACACTACAGCTGAGAATTTAGCCTCTGATGAAGCTGCTCAGGCTGTGGCACAGCTGGTTTACGACTGTGGCTTGTCGGTCAATATGAACTATGACACAGACGGTAGCGGAGCCCTTACGCCTATCAAGGCCCTGTGCAACAACTTTGGCTACAAGCCCGACAGAATGAGAATATATCATGCCGAATGTTTCACCGATGCAGAGTGGTTCAACCTCCTGCGCAGCGAGATAGATGGCGGCCGTCCCATTTACTACACCGCAGCATCACTGACCAATGGGGGCAAGGATGCCGCAGGACATGCTTTCATCGTCGATGGGTATGACGCCCAAGGCAAGGTGCATGTCAACTGGGGCTGGGATGGCGCTTTCAATGGTTACTTCGACCTGGCAAAGATGAACCCCGGTGGCTATCAGTTCACACTTAACCAAGCAGCACTCGTCGGTGTCTGTCCAGCCCGTAACGGAGAGACGGGCACGCCACAGGAATACTTGCTTGTCCGTTCCCCACTGACCTGCAACCAAAGCGGCACGATACAAAATAGTGTAACCTTCGCCATCGGCGTCTCCAGCGTTTGGAACATGAATGGCTCTTCCCACACATGGCAGCTCAGTCTTGGCTTGTTTGATGTTACCAACACAATGGTCGCCGAGGTGAAAACGGGACGTGTTCCGTCGTTGTCCCTGGAACCCGGCTATGGCTATGTGGGTGAGTTTGCGACGATTAATTGCAGCCTGAAAGGCGCATACCCCGATGGCGATTATGCCATCCGCCTTGTTTTCCGTGAGTCAGGTAGTCGCGAATGGCTGTTGCCCGATATGGCTGGCGGCCTTCGTCGTAATGCCGTGTATGTTAATATTAAGGGCACGCGTATCTCTTTCACAGATGGTTCAAAGTATATTGCCACGGGGCTTAGTGGTACGCCCTTTAGTTCCTTGGCTTTAACCAATGACTCCTTAGACCTTACCCGCGTCTTCGATGCCTCCGGTCGTCAGGTCTACAGCGCTCCCACCTCCAGTTTCAACCTCTGGGACATCCCAGCCCGTGGTGTATTGGTGGTGAAGCAGGACAACCGTGTCCGCAAGGTGGTACGCTGATACACGGATGATTGAGGGCCAAGAAGGGTCGGTGAGTGCCCGCGAAGCAGCGCATACTAATCATTTTTTCCAGATTTATCCTACACTCCTACACCTTTTGCATCTCATCGCTTGATTATCTGCAATCTACAGGGTGTAGGATGGGGTGTAGGATGGGTGTAGGAGGTGTAGGATAAAGGCCGATTTAACGGTTTTTCACAGAATAAGTCGCCCTTTTTTGACCGTCTACCTGATCGGTTGTCGATGCTGCGCAGAGCGTGCCGGAGCGTTAGGTCTTCAAGCTTTGTCACCTAAGACAATCAGCGAGTCCCATTAGTGGGACTCACAATTCCCATTAGTGGGAATCGGACATATCGCCATGAATAGCTGCGGGAACACGCAGTACGACAACGTCAAGCAATCTGGCAGACGGGAAAAAAGGGGCGGGTCAATCTGTGTGAAAGGCCTGTTTTCGGCCTTCATCCTACACCCCTACACCCATCCTACACCCCATCCTACACCCATTTATGCCGTTGGTATTCAGTCAATAAGGTGCAAAAGGTGTAGGAGTGTAGGATGTTTGATGAAAAAAATAATTCTCTTAAGAGGTTCGTCATACTCTCTTATGAGAGTCGCCTTACCCTCTTAGGAGAGTCGCCTTACCCTCTTAGGAGGGTAGCCTTACCCTCTTAGGAGGGTTGTTTATGTCGCTTGAAGTTCAATGCTTAACGGATGTTAACAGTAGTTTGTGCCCCTTTTGCACAATAAATGGCGATGTGTGTACGTTCTATCCATAGAACCTCTTCACCAAAAAGTTTGCCTATGGAGCAACCAATACTCATTCCAGTACAACTGACGAATCTCGTCACTGTCGACCAACTTGCCGTTTCCCGTCCCTCAGCCGCTCTTGGCGGCAAGTGCAGTGGCCCTAAGGCCTCAATCCTTTCAAACATACGGGCCCGTGCCCGTGCCTATCGTCCGTTATGATTGAGCTGAGACCACAAGGCGCAGTTCAGCATAACCTGATTGCGCCCAGCCTGCTGGCAGCCAACTTCGGCAACCTCGAGAAGGAGATGGCATGGTTCAACGACTCTGCTGCCGACTGGTTGCACCTCGACGTGATGGACGGTGTCTTTGTCCCCAATATCTCGTTCGGATTCCCTGTATTGGAGTACGTGGCGCGCCTGACTTCGAAACCGCTCGACGTGCATCTGATGATCGTCCAGCCCGAGAAATTCATCTCACAGGTTCGCGACCTCGGCGCTGCCGTCATGAACGTGCATCAGGAGGCTTGTCTGCACCTGCATCGCACCGTCCAGCAGATCCACGAGGCTGGTATGCGGGCCGCTGTGACCCTCAACCCCGCCACGCCTGTCTCGACGCTGGAGGAGATCATTGGCGACCTGGACGTCGTCATGCTCATGACCGTCAACCCGGGCTTCGGTGCGCAGAAGTTCATCGAACATAGCCTTGATAAGGTACGCCGCCTGCGTGCACTGATACAACGGACGGGTTCGAAGGCCTTGATCGAGGTGGACGGAGGCGTGAATCGCACGACGGCACCGCTGCTGCGAGAGGCCGGTGTCGACGTCTATGTCACCGGCAGCGCTGTCTTCGGGTCCGCGGATCCGGCTCGTGAGGTCGATGTGATGAAAGGCCTGACGGCTATTGAATGATCAACATCGGTTGGCAATGATAACATAACCATGTCCCGTGCTGTCCTTCTTGCCACGCTTTCCATGGCTGTGGGCATCATCATTGCCGACAGCTTGTTCTACGAGAATCTTATCGTCCCCACATGGCTCAACGCAGTCATGTGGGGATTGTGTCTGCTGCTGGTGCTCTTGGCGTTGCTGTGCCGTGGTGGTGACCGCCGTAGCCTGCGCCAGCGTGTCCTCTTCCCGCTCGTCGTGTCCTTGGCTTTCGCTGTCCTTGGCTTTGCACACTATGCCTCCTACGCCGCCGATGTGCAACAGTCTTGGCAGCAGATGGAACGTCCGCCCGTGAACCGTGGTAATCCCGATGAGTTCGACTATGTCCGCTGGCGTTGGATCCAGGGCGTTGAGGACAGCACGTCGTGGATGGCGCAGCTGCGGCAGTGTGCTCTGTCGCTGCGTGAGCGGATGGTGGCGAGCTACAGCGCTTCGGGCATGGACGGCGAAGCCTTGAGCATCGTTGCTGCGGCTACGCTGGGCGACCGCTCGTTGCTACGCCACGAGACACGTGACCTCTATGCTGCCGCTGGTGCCAGCCACCTGTTGGCGCTCTCGGGATTGCATCTCGGCATCATCGTCGGACTGCTGCTGACCTGGCTGAACGGTCGCCTCATCCTCTCGCGATGGCGGCCGTGGTTCGGGTTGGCCACGCTGCTGTTCATCTGGACTTATGCCTTCGTGGCCGGCTTGCCGACGTCGCTGGTGCGTGCTTCGTTGATGACGAGTGTCTTCGTCTGCGGTTGCCTCCTCCGTCGTGGGGGCAGCACCTTGCAGTGGCTGCTGCTCACGGCGCTGCTGTTGTTGGCGGTGCGTCCTGTCTACCTGTTCGATGTGGGTGCTCAGCTGTCGTTTGCTGCTGTGGCGGGCATCGTCGTGCTGCACGGCCGTTGGCGCCGTTGGTTCTTCCAGCGCTGGCGCTATCTGAGCTTCTGGCTCGAGCGTTATTATCTGCAATGGCCGCTGTCGGCATTCTCGGTATCGTTGGCGGCACAGCTGACTACGCTGCCGCTCATCGTCTATTATTTCCATCGCATCCCGGCCTATGCGCCCCTGTTCAATCTCGTTTATATCCCTCTGATGACCGTCGTGATCTATGGGTCGCTGTTCCTGTTGTTGCTGACGTTGGCAGCTTCGGTGATGCCTATCGTTGCGGTCGCTGTGCCCTGGCTGGGGCGTGGGCTCTCATGGGTTGTCTTGGCCCAGTTGGCGGTCATGCGCTATGAGGTGACCCTGCCGGGGGCTGTCGTCGAGGACTTTTGGAGCCGCAAGGCCGAGCGCATGGTCGTCGTGTACAACAACTGGCGTTGCCCGGCATTGCATGTCATCGCCTCGCCCGGACAGAGCTGGCTGTTGACGCCGACGCCCGATTCGGTGGATGTCGGTTTGCGCTACGTCCGGGAAAGCTTTTGGCGGCGGAGGCTGACGGCAGAGCCTGTCGTGATGGCCGACCGGCAGGCCATCGTCCTGCGCGGCGATGTCGGCTTCAGGGCGGTGATGGTGGATGGTGCCAGCGGCTACGACAATGGTGTGCCACCACCGGCAGAGGCGATGGAGGTGGATGTCTTGTGGATCACGAAGGGATTCCGAGGTGGCGTGTTAGGCTGGCTGACACGGGCATACAGGCCGAAGCTCGTGGTGCTCGACGCAGGGCTGGCACGATGGCAGCGGGCGGCACTGCGCGAGGCGGCTGAGCGGGTAGGGTGGAGCGTCTACGATGTGAGTGAGCAGGGGGCGTTGAAAGCCGCAATCCGTTACTGACGGTCAGAACAAGAGTATGCCGACGAGGGCGCAGAACAGGAGGACGCGGATGGGGTTCATCTTGTAGACCTGGCAGGCGACAAGCGTCAGCAGGAAGATGGCGACGCTAATCCAGAACTGCCAGGGTGACTCGCTTGGCGTAGAGAAGTTGTCGGGCGTCATCAGCAACAGACAGGCGGCAGCGAGAAGACCGACGACGGCGGGGCGAAGACCGGTGAAGACGTGCTCGACGATGGGATGATGCTTGTATTGCATCAAGAACTTCGAGATGATCAGCATCAGGATGAACGACGGCAGCACGACGGCAAAGGTCGCCGTGGCAGAGCCGAGGATGCCCATCCAATGGGCGCCGCCGGCGTTGACGACGGCTGTGTAGCCGACGTAGGTGGCGGAGTTGATGCCGATAGGGCCGGGCGTCATCTGCGACACGGCCACGATGTCGGTGAACTCGCCCATCGTCATCCAGTGGTGGTTCGTCACCACCTCACCTTGGATCATGGATATCATCGCATAGCCTCCGCCAAAGCCGAAGAGGCCGATGAGAAAGAAGGTATAGAAGAGCTGGAAGTAAATCATAATAAAAGACCCCCTCCCCGTGTCCGTCCTCAGCAGAGGAGTTCTGCTTCGGTCGTTCGTGGTCGATTGACGTTTAGTCAATCGTCTTTTTCACTCACTACCCCTAAAGGGGGAGAGTGGAATGTATATGAGAGGGTGAAACGTTATGCATTATAGATAACTTTTATATAGGAAGGAATGTCATTTCTTGTCAGGTGATGACTCTCCCCCTTGAGGGGGAGCAGGGAGGGGGTCTACGAGTTTCCCATACAGATAGCCTCCGAAGCCGGCGGCGACGATGATCCAGATGGGCGAGACGCCGAACATCCAGATGAGGAAGGCGCCGAGGACGGGGATCCAGATGTTGGTCCAGGAAATGCACGCCGTCTTGGCCATCTTGAAGGTGGGCGCCGCAATGAGGGCCACGACGCAGGGACGGATGCCGCGGAAGGCACGGGCCACCCACGGGTTGTCCTGAAACTGGCGGAAGAAGAGGGCGATGGCCAGGATGATGAGGAAGGAGGGCATGATGCAACCGAGGGTTGCCGTCAGCGCTCCTCGGACACCGCTGATCTTGTAACCGATGAAGATGGCGATGTTCACGGCGAAGATGCCGGGGCACGACTGGGCCACCGCCATCAGGTCGAGCAGGTCTTCGCGTGTGATCCATTGTTTCTCATCGACGATCTTGGCTTCGATGAGCGGTATCATGGCGTAGCCGCCGCCGATGGTGAAGAGGCCGATGTGGAAGAAGGTGGAGAATAATGCGGGCATTATTTCGTTGAGGGTTTATCGTTTATCGTTGAGGGTTTATCGTTTATCGTTGAGGGTTGAGGGTTTATCGTTGAGGGTTGAGGGTTGAGGGTTGAGGGTTGAGGGTTGCCGCTTT
>CAMOSA010000029.1 GCA_946624335.1 uncultured Prevotellaceae bacterium | reverse complement strand
AGTTGGTAGAGCATTGGCTTCCCAAGCCGAGGGTCGCGGGTTCGAGTCCCGTCTATCGCTCTTTTTCACCGACAACGATGAACGCCGCCCCCTGTGTTCGTCGTTGACTTGTCTTTAGACGTAGTGAAACTTTATCTTAACAGCCCCATAAACTTGTAGCGATGAAACCATTAGCCGAACGCTTGCGCCCTATCACATTGGACGGATATATCGGTCAGAAGCATCTGGTCGGCCCGGGAGCCGTGTTGCGCCGTATGATAGAGAGCGGTCGTATCTCGTCGTTCATCCTCTGGGGCCCTCCGGGTGTTGGCAAGACAACGCTGGCTCAGATCATAGCCCATACCCTTGAGACACCTTTCTATACCTTATCAGCTGTTACGAGTGGCGTAAAAGATGTACGTGACGTCATCGATCGTGCCCGCGGCAACCGTTTCTTTCAACAGAACAGCCCCATCTTGTTCATTGACGAGATCCATCGCTTCTCGAAGTCGCAGCAGGATTCGTTGTTGGGTGCCGTGGAGCAGGGCGTCGTGACCCTCATTGGCGCCACGACCGAGAACCCTTCGTTCGAGGTCATACGTCCACTGCTGTCGCGCTGTGCCGTTTATGTGCTGAAGTCGCTCGAACGCGATGACCTGCTTGCGCTGGTCGACCGTGCTATCCACGAAGACGTCGAGCTGCGTCAGAAGCAGATCACCGTCAGCGAGACCGATGCGCTGTTGCGCTACAGCGGAGGTGATGCGCGCAAATTGCTGAATATCCTCGAACTGGTGACGGACAACGGCGATGACAATTCACCGGTGGAGATCACCGATGCACTGGTGGCCGAGCGTTTGCAGCAGAATCCCCTCGCCTACGACAAAGGAGGTGAGATGCATTATGACATTATCTCAGCCTTCATCAAGAGCATACGTGGCAGCGACCCCGACGGCGCCATCTACTGGCTGGCAAGGATGATAGAAGGAGGCGAGGACCCGGTATTCATTGCACGAAGGCTGGTCATCTCGGCCAGCGAGGACATAGGGCTTGCCAACCCGAATGCCCTCCTGCTGGCTAACGCGGCATTCGATGCCGTGCATAAGATCGGGTGGCCCGAGGGACGCATACCCTTGGCCGAAGCGACTGTCTATCTGGCCACCTCGCCGAAGAGCAACTCGGCCTATATGGCCGTGAACGACGCCATCTCTTATGTGAAGAAAACGGGCAACCAGCCCGTGCCTTTACATTTGCGCAACGCGCCAACCTCTTTGATGGAACAGTTGGGCTATGGGAAAGACTATAAGTACGCCCATGATTACGAAGGTCATTTCGTCGAGCAGCAGTTCTTGCCCGACGGTGTGACCGAGCGTTTCTGGCACGCCCAGCAGAATCCGGCCGAGGCTAAGTTGCATGAACGGATGATCCAGCTCTGGGGTAATCGCTATAAGGAGTAGGCGGCGACCCTGCCAGGCATCGACCTCTTATTCCGATAGAAAATAGCCGAGTTTATAAAGATTGAAGACGAAGAGGCTGGGGTGACGGCTCAGCAAGTTGCGGCGCATCGTTCCTCGAAAGAGTTTGTAGAACAGGCGCATGGCCCAGGTCAGATGGTAACGATTAAGGCTGTTGGCAGCGCCGAGGAGACCGGCATCTTGGGGCATCATAGCCTGTATGCGCCTTAACATACGCATCGCAGTCTCTGTGTTGTTGAGGAACTTGTCGTTGTCGTTCAGGCCCAGGTGAATGAGAGGGTTGTCAATGTGGGCAATGGCAATCCCTTTGTTGCCCAACTGTATGCCGAAGAGGGCGTCTTCGTAGCCGTATTCGGTGCAGCGCTCATCGAAGCCGATGGAGAGGAATACCTCACGGCGGACCAGCAGGTTGAACGTCGAGAGCTTTCGATAGGGGTGTTTGCTCCGTTCTGCTGCGGAGCGGTGACGGTCGGCTGCCCGTTCGTATTTGTAGCGCAACGTAGCTTCGGGGTTAGGGTTAACCTCGGGGTGATAGAATCCGCCGCAAACGACAGGCGCATCAGCGCCAGCGTCGATACTGCGCTTGAGCGAGAAGGTATCGGGCACGCCGGCATCTCCGTCGACGAACAGTAGCCATTCGCCTCTCGCTTGGTGAGCCATCAGGTTGCAGATGCGGGTGCGGCCGGCATTTCCGCCAGAGTGAATGACCCTGACGCCGTCGTAATGCTCGACAGCTGCCATCCATGCCGTCTCGAGCGTTGACCCGTCATCGCCAACGACAATCTCCGCATCAAGGTCCTCGTCGGCGATCTTCCTGAGCATCGCTTCGACTAAAGCCTGTGCGTCGTAGTTATATATGGGAATGAGAACGGATAGCGTCATTCAATGATGATTTCGTAGGTCGTCTCCCACGTGGCACCCGGTGCCACAGTCTCGACAAACTTCCGACGTGTGAATTCTCCCGAATAGCCTTCGTCATCACAGCAACCGTGCCACGGTTCGATGCACATGAAAGGAGCGCGACCTCCGCATGGCGACCACAGCGCTGTGATGGGCATGGTGTGACAGATAGTCACCATCGGTCGGCCATCCTTGTCGTGGAGAGTGATCCTATTGATACGTCCAGTAGCATCAACGATGGTGTCGCAGTCGAAGGTGTTGTTCGTCAAGGGCAGCAGCCCGTCCTCGGGCAGCTTCACGTCGAAGGTGGTCTTGCCGGCATAGCCGCCAGGAACGATATCAGTGCTGACCAGACAATCACTCACGTTGAATGAGAGGAAACCATGGACTTCGTCATCGGCCTTATAGTGAGGATAGTTGAATCCAGGGTGAGCACCTATCTGGAAGGGCATAGGGCGTGTGTCGCGGTTGGTTACGCTCCAGCCTACGGTCAGTGTATTACGCAGTAAGGTGTAGTCGATGCGCAGCTCGAAGTTGAAGGGCCAAAGTTGATGGCTGTCATCGTTGCTGCGTAGCAGGAAGGCCAGATGGCGGTCCTCGTCGATGATTTTCTCGAAGATCATGTCGCGAGCGAAGCCGTGTTGCTGCAGGTCGTAGGTGGTGCCGTCAATGAAAGCGGTATTCTTCCACACGCGGCCGACATTAGGGAAGAGTATAGGCGAACGGCGGTCCCAGAACGTAGCGTCGCCTTGCCAAAGGTACTCCCAGGGTGCCGTCACGCGGCGAATGCTCTGCAGCTCTGCACCTCGAGGCTCGATCTCAATCTCTAAGATTCCATTTGACAGATATTCCATAATGGTTCCTTTTTTTAGCATTCTTTTGGCCGCAAATATACAAAAAGATTCAATTCGTTGTACTTTTTCCCTTATTTTTTCATCTTCTGTCCGTGAATTATGATGCCCGCAGGCCTTTTCTGAATACAAAAAGCCCCCCGAAGGCCTAAGCTTTCGGGGGGGAGGTGGATGAAGACGGGGGAGGTGTTTATTCCTCAGGCTTCATATTGGTGTAAACCGTCTGCACGTCATCAAACTCTTCGAGGCGTTCCACCATCTTGTCGATGCTCTCGCGCTGCTCGGGTGTGACGTCTTTCAAGTCGTTGGGTATATAGGTGAACTCGCCACCGACATCCTCGAATCCGCTTTCCTCGAGGTGCTTCTGTATGGCACCATAGCTCTTCGGGTCGCCATAAATGGTCAGCGTACCTTCTTCCTCATCCTCGTCGTATTCGTCCTCGACGCCGTAGTCAATGAGGTCCAGGATGAGTTCGTCCATATCGATGCCCTCCTTCTTCTTGAAGGTGAACACACATTTGTGGTCGAAGAGGAATGCGAGTGAGCCCATCGTGCCGAGATTGCCGCCGAACTTGTTGAAGACCGAACGCACATCAGCCACGGTGCGGGTTGGGTTGTCGGTCAGAGTGTCGACGAAGACGGCAACGCCGTGGGGGCCGTAGCCCTCATAGGTCATGCCCTTGTAGTCGCTCTGGTCTTTACCCATCGCGTTCTTAATGGCGCGGTCGATGTTGTCCTTGGGCATGTTCTCACGCTTGCAGGTGGCGATGATACCACGCAATGTAGGATTCATGTCGGGGTCGGGGCCGCCAGCCTTAACGGCGATGGCGATTTGCTTGCCCAACTTGGTGAAAGTCTTTGCCATGTGGCCCCAGCGCTTCAGCTTGGCAGCCTTACGGTACTCAAATGCTCTTCCCATACTTTTGTTATTCTTTTTATATTATTTCGTTATTACGTTATTTCGTTATTACGTTATTTCGTTATTACGTTGTTTCGTTATTGCGTTATTGCGTTATTACGAGACGGCTATATCCTAACGGAGTTCTGCTCCCAGCTGTTTTGTCAGGTTGTTTATCAGCTTCTGCATGATGGCGTCGATGGCCTTGTCGTTCAGTGTCTTGGTCTCATCCTGTAGGATGAAGTTGACGGCGTATGACTTCTTGCCAGCAGGCAGGTTCTTGCCTTCATAGACGTCGAAGAGGCGCACCTCCTTGAGTAACTTGCGTTCGCTTTGGTAGGCGATAGCCTCGATCTGTGCGAACTCAACGGTCTTGTCAACGAGCAATGCGAGGTCGCGACTCACGGCGGGGAACTTCGGCAGATCGGTGAAGCTGACTTTCTCCTTGCGTATGAGCTTCATCACTTGTTGCCAGGCGATATCGGCGAAGTAGACCTCCGTGGGGATGTCAAAAGCTACCTGCAGACGCTTGGCAACGATGCCGAGCTGGGCGATGACCTTGCCGCCACGGTTCTCTATGAGTATGCTCTTCGAGAAGAGATCGCTCTGGCCTTCCTTGAACACGAGAGAACCGAAAGGTACGCCGAGACGACGGAAGATATTCATGACCTGCGCTTTGAGGCCATAGAACGTCTGGTCCTCGTCGGGATGTGCCCATGAACCGCTGACACGCTTACCGGTCATCCACAGGCCGAGGTGGTAGTCCTCGCTGTAGGCGTCGAGCACATGTTTGATGACCTCCGGGTCGCGGCTTGAGCTTACGCCTGGGATGATGTCGGGGCACTTGCGCTCAGCGTGGAAGTAGTAGCAGTTGCCGAACTCGAAGAACTGGAGGTCTGTGCGACGGCGGTTGACGTTACGGCTGATGCTCTCCAAGCCTCCGAAGAGGAGCGTCTGACGCAGCACGCTGAGGTCTTGCGACAGCGGGTTGAGCAGGCGTACGCAGTTCTCTGCCTTATAGCTCTGCAGCTCGTCGTAGTAGGCGGTCTTCGTCAGTGAGTTGTTCAGAATCTCGTTGAAGCCAGCGCCAACGAGTTGCTCGCCTATGATGTTCTGCAGCTTGAAGCTCTTGTCGATCTCACCCTTGATGGCGATGGTGGAATTCAGTGAGAGGGGTATCTCCACGTTGTTGTAACCATAGATGCGCAGGATATCCTCGACGACATCGCAGGGGCGCTGGACATCGACGCGATAGGCGGGCACCATCAGTTTCAGGCCTTCGGCTGTCTCCTCGGTGATCTTCATTTCCAAAGAGGTCACGATGCTCTTGATGGTCTCGGCCGGGATGTGCTTGCCGATGAGGCCGTCGACATAATCGTACTTCAGGTCAACGGGGAAGTCGGCTATCGGGCTGGGGTAGACATCGACGATCTCCATCGACACCTTTCCGCCCGCCAGCTCCTTACACATCTTGGCAGCGAGCTTCAGGGCGTAGATCTGTCCGTTAGGGTCTATGCCGCGCTCGAAGCGGAACGAGGCATCAGTCTGCAGGCCGTGACGCCGTGCGCTCTTTCGGATCCATGTGGGGTTGAAGTAAGCGCTCTCGAGCAGCACGTTCTTTGTGGTTTCGTAGGTGCCACTGCCTTTGCCGCCATAGACGCCGCCGATGCACATCGGCTCCTCGGCGTTGCAGATCATCAGGTCGTGGTCCGAGAGCTTGCGGTCGATGCCGTCGAGCGTCTGGAAAGGAGTCCCGTCGGGCATCGTCTTCACGATGACTTCGCCGCCGGTGATCATGTCGGCATCAAAGCAGTGGAGAGGCTGACCGAAAGCCATCATGATATAGTTGGTGATGTCTACGATATTGTTGATAGGACGGAGGCCGATGGACGTCAGGTGGTCCTTCAGCCACTGAGGGCTCTCCTTGACCTCGCAGTCCGTCACGGTCACAGCGGCATAACGCGGGCAAGCCTCTGCGTTCTCCACACGGATGGGTATTTCGAGGTCGTGGTTGTCGACTTTGAAATCGTCGATGGTCGGACGATGGAGTGCTGTCTTATAGCCGTTCTGCACGAGCCAGGCATAGAGGTCGCGGGCTACACCATAGTGTGAGCAGGCATCGGCGCGGTTGGCCGTGATGTCTACTTCGATGACGTAGTCGCTCTCGAGACCATAGTATTCTGCCGCCGGAGTACCCACGACAGCATCGGCGGGCAACACGATGATACCGCTGTGGTCGGTACCGATGCCTATCTCGTCCTCGGCACATATCATGCCGTTCGACTCTATGCCGCGCAGCTTCGAGCGCTTGATGACGAACTCCTTGTCGCCGTCGTAAAGCTTCGTGCCCAGCGTGGCTACGATGACCTTCTGGCCGGCGTCTACGTTGGGCGCTCCGCAGACGATCTGCTGCAACTCGTCAGTGCCGATGTTCACGGTGCAGACGTGCATGTGGTCGCTGTTAGGATGGGCCTCACACGTGATGACCTCTCCGACAACGAGTCCTTGCAGACCGCCCTTGATGGTCTGCACCTCTTCTACGCCATCCACCTCGAGTCCGGCAGAGGTGAGGGCGGCCGCTACCTCTTGAGCCGTCATGTCGGTGTCGACGTACTCGCGGAGCCATTTATAGGAAATATTCATGTCTTTTTAAGCGTTTTAATGGACATCTCATGTATTTCGGGCGCAAAATTACAAAAAATCTTGCACTTAACCTTTCTCTACCGCTACTTTTTTACGTAAAAGTTGTCACATCGCATCGTAGTCTGTCGCGTGTGAGGTTCAGAAAGGCATGTCTTCCAGCGATGGCGGCGGCCCGAAGGGCGAGGTGCTGTCATTGGCATCGGGCAGCGGGGGCATGGCTGTCGGCTGTTCGCTCGTGGGCAATTCGGGGACCTCTGCTGTAGCTCCGTCGGCGACAGGGCTGTCACCTGAGCCATCAATGGCCGAGCCATAGGTCATCTTCTCGCCTGGGACGGGGATATAGTCTTCCTCGTCGGTATCTTGGAATCGGGCATATTCGCTACGGAAGCGCATCACGACGGTGTCGACGGCACCGTTACGGTGCTTGGCGATGATGAATTCCGCCATGCCTCTCATGTTACGACCCTTGTCGTCCTGATAGATCTTATAGTATTCGGGGCGGTGGATGAAACATACCATGTCGGCGTCCTGCTCGATGGCTCCCGATTCACGCAGGTCGCTGAGTTGCGGCCGCTTGCCTTCCTCGCCGTCACGCTTCTCGACGCTTCGGTTGAGCTGTGACAGTGCGATGATGGGGATATTCAGTTCCTTAGCTAAGCCCTTGAGCGAACGCGAGATGTTGGAGACCTCCTCCTGTCGAGAACCGAAGCTCGTGCCCGAAGCGTTCATCAGCTGCAGATAGTCGATGAGGATGAGCTTGACGCCATGTTCGCGTACCAGTCGGCGGGCCTTCGTGCGGAGCTCGAAGATGGAGAGCGAAGGGGTGTCGTCGATATAGAAGGGCGCGTCGAACAGGGGGCGTATGCGGTTGCCGAGCTGACCCCACTCGTAGGGCAGCAGTTGACCGCTCTTGATCTTGTCGCCCGTGATCTCGCAGACGTTGACCATAAGTCGTTTGACCAGCTGGACATTGCTCATTTCGAGCGAGAACATGGCCACAGGCTCACGCATGTCGACGGCAATCTTCTTGGCCATCGAGAGCACGAAGGCCGTCTTGCCCATGGCGGGACGGGCGGCAATGATGATGAGGTCGCTGTTCTGCCATCCGCTGGTGATCTTGTCGATGTGCGGAAAGCCGCTGGCCAGACCCGAAAGACCGTTCTGCCGTGCGGCAGCTTTCTTCAGCTCCTCGTAGGCTTCGTGGATGACGGGGTTGATCTGCGTGTAGTCTTTCTTCAGGTTCTGCTGTGATATGGCAAAGAGTTTGCCTTCGGCATCCTGCATGAGGTCGTCGACGTCGATGGTCGTGTCGAAGGCCTCTTGTGCAATCTGGCTGGCATAGGTGATCAGCTGTCGTGCCACGAATTTCTGTGCAATGATGCGGGCATGGTACTCGATGTGTGCTGACGACGTGACGTTAGCCGTGAGTTGCAGGAGGTACGTGGGACCTCCCACTTCCTCCAGGTTATTCATGCTATCCAGGTATTCGCGCACTGTCAGTATGTCGACCGGGCGCTGCTGGATGCTCAGCGAGCGAATGGCATCGTAGATGATCTGATGGCGTCGGTCGTAGAAGCTCTCGGGCTTCAGCAGGTCGCTGACCTGCGAGAAGGCGTCCTGCTCGATCATCAGAGCGCCGATGACGGCTTGCTCCATTTCGATGTTTTGCGGTTGCTGGCGCCCGAAGGCATCCTCGGCGGGGGCGTTGTCTTGTCTGGTTCGTGTGCGCGGACGGCGTGATGAGTCTGGCATAGAGTGTATGGTTCTGTTAAAGATTTTTAAGCGGTGTGGTCGGTTCAATATTTTGGCGTACCTTTGCCGTGAGATGAATCGACATTATATATATATAGGTATGGGCAGCAATCTGCCCGATGGACCCGACAAACTTGCCCAGGCCGCTCGCCGGATAGCAGCGCTCGCCGATGGCGAGCTGCTGTTGAGCACGCTGCTTCTGACCGAGCCTGTGGATTTTCCTTGGCCATGCCGGTTTGCCAATCAGGTGGCCTACTGTCGGACGTCGTTGCGGCGCGAGAGTGTCGTGTCAGCGCTCAAGGACATCGAGCGTGAGGCTGGCCGCCGTGCTGCCGACAAGGCGCTGGGCATCGTGCGCCTCGACCTGGACCTTCTCAGCTACGACGGTCGTGTGCTGCGACCAACCGACTGGCAGCGCTCTTACGTCCGTCGGGCTGTGGACGAACTGTCGCTTCAGTTGTCGAAGAGGGCATCGAGCCCGACGCTCTCGTCCACTTCCTCGGCCTCGCCGGAGTCGACATAGATGGCGCCGCAAGGATCGAAGCCGGCGGGAATGTCGAAGGTCTCGTCCTGCTTATAGCCCAGACTGGCGTCGGCATATACTTTCTGGAGGAACAGTGCACAAATGGGCAGCGAGGCGGCAGCGCCTTGACCGTAGGTCATGCTGTTGAAATGGATGTCGCGTTCGTCGCCGCCGACCCATGCGCCGAAGGCCAGACGCGGCGTGTAGCCCACGAACCAACCGTCGGAGTTGTCGTTGGTCGTACCGGTCTTGCCGCCCATGGGGGCCGTGATCTTGTAGCGGTTGCGCATACGAGAACCCGTACCGCCGTCGATGACTCCGCGCATGAGTACGATCATCTTATAAGCGCTTTCTTCGCTGATGACTTCGTTGATGCGGGGTGCAAATTCGGCGACAATGTTACCCTCGGCATCCTCGATGCGTGTCACGTAGAGTGGGGCACAGCGGATGCCTTTGTTGGGGAAGGCGGTGTAGGCCGACACCATCTCCAGCACAGAGATGTCGCATGGTCCCAGGCACAGCGACATTGAGGGATGTATGTCCTGATTGAGGATACCGAACTCATGAAGCAGGCGCACGAAGGCCGAGGGGTTCAGCTGGCTCATCAGATAGGCCGAGATCCAGTTGTTGGACTGTGCCAGGCCCCATTTCAGCGTCACCATCTCGCCGTAGCGTGCACGGCTACCGTTGCGGGGCGTCCATGTCTGTCCTCCTCCGACCTGATAGGTCTGCTGCACATTAGGTGCCACGTCACATGGGCTCCAGCCATTCTCCATGGCCAGCGTGTACAGGTAGGGCTTGATGGTTGAACCGACCTGCCTTTTGCCCAGTCCTGCCATGTCATATTGGAAGTGCCTGAAATTCAATCCGCCGACGTAGGCCTTGACGGCACCCGTATGAGTGTCCATGCACACAAAGCCAGAGCGCAGGAATCGTTTGGTGTACTTGATGCTGTCCATAGGCGTCATCGTCGTGTCGATGTCTCCGGTGGGCGAGTAGACGGTCATCTCGACGGGTGTGTTGAATGCCTTCTCGATGTCGGCATCGCTGGCACCATCGTGTTTCATTGCCATGTAGCGTCCGCTCTGCCGCATGGCGCGGTTGAGATTTTGTCGGGCTTTCTCGGCGCTGATGTTGGAGCCGTACGGCGCGTTGGCCTTTCCCTTGCGTTCCTTGTCGAACTGCGGTTGCAGGTAATTGCTGACGTGTGCTGTCATGGCCTCCTCGGCGTAGCCTTGCATACGGCTGTCGATGGTCGTGAAGACCTTCAGTCCGTCGGTGTAGATATTATAGGGCGTGCCGTCCTTCTTGCGGTTCTTGTTGCACCAGCCGTAGAGCGGGTCGTTTTCCCATGCCAGGCTGTCTTCGTAGAACTTCTGCTTCTGCCATGAGGCATACGAGCTGCGGTCAGGGCGCTTGGCCATGAGCATCTGCCGCAGGTGCTCACGTAGATAGGTGGCCTCACCTTCCTTGTGGTCGACGCGGTGAAAGTCGAGCTGTATGGGCTGGGCTGCAAGCGAATCGGCCTCGGCCTGGGTCAGGTAGCCGGCTTTCAGCATCTGTCCCAGCACGACATTGCGCCGGCTCGTGGCACGTTCGGGGTAGCGTACGGGATTGTAGTACGACGGGTTCTTGCAGAGACCTACGAGCAGGGCGCTCTCGTTGATCGTCAGGTCTTTCGGCTCTTTGTTGAAATAAGTCTTTGCCGCTGACTTCAGACCGACGGCATTGTGCAGGAAGTCGAAATAGTTGAGGTACATCGTCAGGATTTCCTCCTTCGTGTAGAGGCGTTCGAGCTGTACGGCAATGACCCACTCGATGGGCTTCTGTGTCAGTCGCTCCTCGACGCTCGTGGCCTGTGATGAATAGACCTGCTTGGCCAGCTGCTGGGTGATGGTGGAGCCGCCGCCGGCATTCTTCTGGCGAAGGATGCCGCGCTTGAAGATGGCACGCAGCAGGGCGCGGAAGTCGATGCCAGAGTGATCGTAGAAGCGCACGTCCTCAGTAGCCACCAGAGCCTGCACCGTGGAAGGAGCTATCTTGTCATAGCTCACGAAAATACGGTTGGCGCGGGTGTAGCTCCAGGTGCCTATCACGCGACCGTCGGCAGAGATCACCTGCGAGGCGAACTTGTTGACCGGATTCTCCAGCTGGTGCAAGTCGGGCATATAGCCTATCCAACCTTTTGCAATGGCCCAGAACGCACACGCGCTGCCGACGAACAGCAGCAAAAGCAATGCCCACAGGCCGATGATGATTTTCTTCTTCATAGTTGAGATCCTATTTGCGGGAACCCCGGAGGGATGACCCTGAAATCCATTTCGTAAGCCGAAAATGGGTTGCAAATATAGCTGATTTATCCCGAATCATTGTCATGAAAACATGAAAAGTTGAAAAAAAAATGTTTTCGGCATTATCTTTTCACGCTTGTTGCAGTACTTTAGAATCTTTTACCTATTTTTGCGCCGCATAAAACATCATCACGAAACGCGTAAGTCTTATGCGCGTGATTCTTTATATCTAAGCCAACATGAACAGAAGTCTCGTCACCATTGCCGACCATACGCGTGAGAAGATCGAGTATCTCATCCGTATGGCACAGGAATTTGAGCACCACCCAAACCGCCTGCTGCTGCAGGGACGCGTCGTGGCCACGCTTTTCTTCGAACCCTCAACGCGCACCCGTCTCAGCTTCGAGACGGCGGCCAATCGCCTCGGCGCACGCGTCATCGGTTTTGCCGATCCTAAGGTCACGAGCGGCACCAAGGGCGAGACGCTGAAGGACACCATCATGATGGTCAGCAACTATGCTGACATCATCGTCATGCGACACTATCTCGAGGGCGCTGCACGCTATGCCAGCGAGATAGCACCCGTGCCCATCATCAATGCCGGCGACGGAGCCAACCAGCACCCGTCGCAGACGATGTTGGACCTCTATACCATCTATCAGACACAGGGCACGCTGGATAACCTGAACATATACCTCGTCGGTGACCTCAAGTATGGACGCACGGTTCACTCATTGCTCATGGCCATGCGCCACTTCAATCCTACGTTCCATTTCATCGCACCCGACGAGCTGGCCATGCCCGAGCTCTATAAGCAATACTGCCGCCAATACAATATCCGATACGTCGAACATCAGGATTTCGACGCTGACGTCATTGCGGGTGCCGACATCCTCTACATGACACGCGTGCAGCGTGAACGCTTCACCGATCTCATGGAATATGAACGTGTCAAGGACCGCTATCTCCTGAAGCTGGAGATGCTGGCCAAGGCACGGCCCAATATGCGTATCCTGCACCCACTGCCTCGCGTCAACGAGATCGAATATGCCATCGACGATGACCCACACGCCTACTACTTCCAGCAGGCACGCAACGGACTCTTCGCACGTCAGGCCTTGATCTGCGATGCCCTCGGCATCACGCTCGAACAGGTGAAAGTAGATAAGACCATCATCTGACTAATAAACAATATTATACAAATGAATAACGCATCCAGCCAAATACAATCCGCTTCCTCCCTCACAGGGAAGGAAGGGGGTGGGTCAGCACGCTCTTTAATAGTGTCGGCCCTTGACCACGGCACCGTCATCGACCATATACCCTGCGACCGTCTTTTCGAAGTCATCGAACTGTTGCACCTGCAGGACATGAAATCCAAGGTCACCATAGGCTTCAACCTGAAGTCGCAGAAGATGGGCACGAAAAGCATCATCAAGATTGCCGACCGTTTCTTCAACGACGAGGAACTCAACCAGCTCTCCGTCGTGGCACCTGACGTGACGCTCGTCATCATTCGCGACTACGAGGTCGTTGAGAAACGACCCGTCAGCCTGCCCGACGAGCTGCGCGGCATCGTCAGATGTGATAACCCCAAGTGCATCACCAACAACGAGCCGATGCGCACCTACTTCCATGTCATCGACAAACCCAACGGTCTTATCCGCTGCCACTATTGCAACCACGAACAGAAACTCCGCAAATAATACAAACTATGAAACGAGACAACACCATCTTCGAGCTCATCCAAGAAGAAAGAGCACGACAGGAGCGAGGCATCGAGCTCATCGCCTCCGAGAACTTCGTCAGCCCACAGGTCATGGAAGCCATGGGCTCACCACTCACCAACAAATACGCCGAGGGTTACCCCGGTCATCGCTACTATGGCGGATGCCAGGTCGTCGACAAGGTGGAGCAGCTGGCCATCGACCGCGTCTGCGAACTCTTCGGTGCTGAGTATGCCAACGTGCAGCCTCACTCCGGCGCACAGGCCAACGCCGCCGTCTTCCTCGCCTGCCTGAATCCCGGCGACACATTCATGGGGCTCAACCTCGATCACGGTGGTCACCTGTCACACGGATCACTCGTCAATACCTCTGGCATCATCTATCGTCCCGTCGGTTACAACCTCAACAAGGAGACGGGCCGTGTCGACTACGACGAGATGGAGCGTCTGGCCCTCGAGCACAAGCCTAAGCTCATCATCGGAGGCGGATCGGCCTACAGCCGTGAGTGGGACTATCGCCGTATGCGCGAGATTGCCGACAAGGTAGGCGCCATCTTCATGGTCGATATGGCACATCCCGCGGGTCTCATCGCTGCAGGACTGCTCGACAACCCCTTGAAGTACGCTCACATCGTCACCTCGACAACGCATAAGACCCTGCGCGGACCGCGCGGTGGCATCATCCTCATCGGCAAGGACTTCGACAACCCATGGGGCAAGACCACGCCGAAGGGCGTCGTCAAGAAGATGTCGGCCCTCATCAACTCGGCCGTCTTCCCGGGTATTCAAGGCGGTCCGCTCGAGCACGTCATCGCCGCCAAGGCCGTAGCCTTCGGCGAAGCGCTCACACCTGAGTTCCGCGAGTACCAGGCACAGGTGAAGAAGAACGCCGCCTGCCTCGCTGCCGAACTCATCAAGCGTGGCTTCGACATCGTCAGCGGAGGAACCGACAACCACTCCATGCTCGTAGACCTCCGCTCCAAGTACTCCGAGCTCACCGGTAAAGTGGCTGAGAATGCCCTCGTCGCTGCCGACATCACCGTCAACAAGAATATGGTGCCCTTCGACACGCGCAGCGCCTTCCAGACCTCCGGCATACGCCTCGGCACACCTGCCATCACCACTCGCGGTGCCAAGGAAGACCTGATGGTGAAGATTGCTGAGCTCATCGAGCGTGTACTCAATGACCCGGAGAACGAACAGGTCATCGCTGCCGTACGCTCCGAGGTCAACACCATCATGAAGGACTACCCCTTGTTCGCTTATTGACACCTATAGGCGCAAGAGCTGCCAGAGGCCTAAGATAACTCGATGAGCTTAGTCCGGGTTATCCTGCAGCTAAGGGTTCAGCGCGTTTTAGCTATGTGATATGCAATGAACGCCTGGACGTTGTTCAAATAACACTTGACTATTAGAGGTGGATCACCATGGTGGTCCACCTCTAACGCTTAGGTGTGTAAGGCTTCACCCCTATGTGTGTAAGGCTTCATACTTAGGTGTGTTGAGCTTCATGCCTAAGCGTGTTGAACTTCACACTTAGGTGTGTGGGCGATTACACCTCAGCGTTACGGAAGAGCTACCTATACCTTTCCGTTGACTTGCTTGATCAATTGACTGTGTTACTCAAGTGTTTCGGATGTATGATAAGTGAACATCTGAAACTTGAACTGTCTATTTAACGACAAATGATAAGGAGGTGAACATCAATGATGCATGTTCACCTCCTTGTCGATGCTTAGGGCTTGTCGCTTGCAGGCCTATCGTGAGTGAATGGCCTGCGCGTGCTGAGTTGCGGGTTACTTGGTCGGAGCTTTCTTGGCTGCTGCCTTCTTTGTCGGCTCCTTCTTAGCGGGTGCCTTCTTAGCTGGCTCCTTCTTAGCCGGTGCTTTCTTTGTGGCAGGAGCTTTCTCGGTGGCCGCTTCCTTCTTTGCCTCAGCTTTCTTTGGGGCGGCTTTCTTGGCCGTAGCAGCTTTTCCCGTTTCCTTCTTTTCGTCGTTCGGCTCTGGGTTGACCTCATATTTCTGGAGTCGAGCCTGCAGACGGGCGATTTCTGCATCCTTCACGGTAATCTCATCGGCCTGGTTGCGGATCGTGGTGAGCAGGGCGTTGAGCTCGTCGTTTTCGATGTCGAGGGGGTAGAGGGCATTGACGCGGTTGATGAAGTCGCCGAGGATGTTCATGTAGTTCGTGAAGGCATCGTAGGGCGAGTCGTAGATGCCGCGATAGAAGCCTACGCCCATGTTCTTGGTCGTCATGAAACGGAAGTTGTTGGACGCCTGGATGCGGTCCCAGTCCTGTGTGATACGGCGGTCTTTGCAGATGAGCACGCGTTCTGCCACGCTGTAGAGCTTGTTGAAAGCCTCGCGTTGCATGACGTTGCCGAGCCAGCAGCTGGTGTCGCGCTCCTCGTCGTTCCACGACATGGGGTAGGGTACTTCAAGGGGAGCTACGCTCTTGCTCTTGGAGATGATCTCGGACGGCGTGGCGAAGGTGATGCCACGGTCTTTGGCCACTGCGGGCAGCGCTTTGATGAACTCGAGGATATTGCTCGACAGAGGTTGGTAGATGCCCAGCGCACAGAGCTCCATGAAGATGTTGATGACCTTCTCCTCTTCGGGCAGTTGGGCAATCCAGTCCATATAGGTGTCGGCGAAGAGCGGGAACTCATTCCATGACGAGTCGTTGAAGCGCAACGAGATGTCGTCGCTGAGCTTGTAGTCGCGTAGCAGCAGCTTGAGGTTGGGGTTCTGGGCGCAGTGGTAGAGGAAGTGAGGCGACTTCCATCCGAGCACGTGCTTGGCTCCCTCGGCGATCATGCCCTTGTAGCCCATGTCGGCCACGAGTGCGCCGATGTCATCGCTGTAGATGAGCGAGCTGTTGCGCAGCACGGTGGGTTTCTTGCCGAAGAGTTCCTTCATCTTCTTGGCCTGGCGGGCCACTTCGTCGCGGAAGACATCCTCGTTGGCCAGGGAGCTCAGGCCGTGGCTGTAGGGCTCGGCGAGGAACTCGACGCAGCCTGTCTCGTTGAGCTCCTGCAGCAGCTCGATGACTTCGGGCGAGTATTGTTCGAGCAACTCCAAGGCGCAGCCGCTGATGGAGAAGGCTACCTTGAAGGCCTTGCCATAGAGCTTTGCCATCTCGATGAAAGTGCGGATGGCTGGGATATAGGAGCGCTCGGCTGTCTCGGTGATGCCGCGTTCGTTCTCGTAGTCGTCGAAATAGTAGTGGTCCTTACCTATCTCAAAGAAGCGGTAACGTTTGAGATGCACATTCTGGTGAATCTCGAAGTATAAGCAGATTGTTTTCATAAATTGAAGACCCACCCCCATACCCCTCCCGTCATAGAGGGGAGGGCTGGTGCATAGTTGCTTTATAGGGGGGCTTTTAGGGTCATTGTTTAAATGTTAGTATTCTTGTTTATAAGTGAATGAGGCCAGGCCTGAGGTTTTACCCCGACATTCTGACTATATTGTCTCTTTCCGGAGCTCACCCTTCCCTGACGGGAGAGGTCCTCGAAGTGTCGAGCGTCCCTTTGGGCCGAGCGGGGGGCCTGTCAGTATTTAGCCAGACACTGGTCGTAGAGCTTTCTGATGCGAAGTCCCACTTTCTCCCATGTGATGCCGTCCACTTCCTTCTTGCCTTCAACCTGCAGGTATTCGTGCAAGGCGTCATTCGTGCAGAGGCTATACATGGCATCGGCCATGGCATCGATGTCCCAGTAGTCGGTCTTGATGCACTTGTCGAGGATCTCGGCGCAGCCGCTCTGCTTGGAGATGATGGATGGCACACCGCTTTGCATCGCCTCGAGGGGACTGATGCCGAAAGGCTCAGAGACGGAGGGCATGACGTAAACGTCGCTGTCGCGGAAGATCTCGAAGACCTGTTTGCCCTTCATGAAGCCGGGGAAATGACAGCGGTCAGCGATGCCATAAGCAGCGGCCATTTCAATCATGGCATTCATCATGTCGCCTGAACCGGCAAAGCAGAAACGCACGTTCTGAGTGCGTTCGAGCACGCGCTTGGCAGCCTCGATGAAGTACTCGGGGCCTTTCTGCATCGTGATGCGTCCGAGGAAGGTGATGACTTTCTCCTTGCGATCCTTGTAGGGCAAGCGTTGGTCGACAATCTCCTGCAGCTCGGGTGCCAGGGGATAGACGGCGTTGTGCATGGCAAAGCACTTGGCGGGGTCCTGACCATAGTGGTTGATGACGGTCTGACGGGTCAGCTCTGATACGCACATGATGCAGTCGGCATTGTCCATGCCGTTGCGCTCAATGCCGTAGACAGTGGGGTTGACGTTGCCGCGTGAGCGATCGAAGTCCGTGGCGTGGACGTGGATGACGAGCGGACGGCCAGAGACTTGCTTGGCATGAATGCCGGCAGGGTAGGTCAGCCAGTCGTGGGCGTGTATGATGTCAA
>CAMOSA010000028.1 GCA_946624335.1 uncultured Prevotellaceae bacterium | reverse complement strand
GCTTATGCTTCCAAGCTCTCGACCAACGACTATAGCGAGGACATCAATGCACGCTCCGCCATGGAGAACTATCTGGCCCGCGGCTCTGTCTATGCGCCGGGCGACTCCGGCCTTAACGTGCCGATAGAGATGAGCGTCGCCCTCCACACCGATGCCGGCGTGACGCGTGACAGCAGCTTCATTGGAACGCTCGGGATATATACGACAGACTTCAACGATGGAACGCTCGGCGCCGGCCTCTCACGCTTGGCGTCACGCGACGTCTGCGATCAAGTCATCTCGCAGGTCTATGGCGACCTCGACAGCTTGTTCGGACGGTGGACGCGGCGCCAGATGTTCGACCGTAACTATAGTGAGACGCGCGAGCCTATGGCACCGTCGATCATCCTCGAGTTGCTCTCCCACCAGAACTTCCCGGATATGCGTCTGGCCCACGATCCTTACTTCAAGTTCCTCATGAGCCGGGCTATTTATAAAGGCATCTTGAGAGCCGTACACCGGTTGCACGACGACCGCGACGTGGTCGTGCAGCCCCTGCCCGTCTCAGCGCCGTCGGCGTTCATCGATACCGAACGCCGCACGATAACGCTCAACTGGCTACCTACCGAGGACTCCCTGGAGCCTACGGCCACGCCGACAGGCTTCATCGTCTATCATGCCATCGACGACGGCGATTTCGACAACGGCACCTTCGTCAAGAACTCCACCTACCAGCTCGATGACGTCACAACGGGCGTGCTGCATCGTTTCTACATCACCGCCTGCAACAAGGGCGGACAGAGTATGCCGTCGGCCGAGACCTGTGCATATATCTACGACAACGGCGGACCGAGCGTGCTCATCGTTGATGCCTTCAACCGTCAGGCTGGCCCGATGCCTTTCGAGAATGACAGCGTGCTCGGCTTTGACATGCTGACTGACCCCGGCGTGCCGATGGCTAAGATGCCCGGGTATGCCGGCCGTCAGACGGGTTTCAACAAGGCTGCCATCGGACGTGAAGGCGAAGGAGCACTCGGCTATAGCACGGGTGAGCTGGAGGGTATGATCATAGCCGGTAACACCATGGACTGGACAACACGTCATGCCCGCGACATGATTCGTGCAACGAAAGGACGTGTCAACATCAGCAGCTGCGATGAACGGGCTGCTGCGATGGCCGGCATCGAGAATCGCAACTTCCAGCTCATGGACATCGTCTTTGGCCTCAATCGTGACGATCGCTACAGCATACGCCGTTACAAGACGTTCACGCCAGACCTGCGGCAGGTGACGGCGGCCTTCGTTCGCAACGGCGGCAGCCTGCTCGTCAGCGGAGCCTATGTCGGAGCCGATATGTCGAGCGACGAAGAGCGCCTGTTCAACCACAATATCCTCAAGTTCGACCATGCCGAATCCCTTCCCTCGGCCGACATCACCGGCATGACTGGTCTCAACACGACCTTCGACATCCATCGTGTGCTCAACGAGACAAGCTACTGTGTTCCCGCCGTCGACTGCGTGATGCCTGTCGGCAATGCCTTCTGTCCCATGGTATATAATCCTATGGAGAAGTCGGCAGCCGTGGCCTATCAGGGTTCCGACTACCGCTCCTTCGTCCTCGGCTTCCCCATCGAGTCCATCCGTGACGACGAGACGCGCGTCAGCATCTTGCGAGGTATCATCCAGTTCCTTGTGCCTTAGCCATCATAATCCTTCCTGGCGGTGAGCAACGGCTATTTCGACTTCCAGCAGTTTCGCATCCGGCACGAGCGGTGTGCAATGAAGGTCGGCACCGACGGCGTGCTACTCGGTGCGTGGGCGCCGCTGCCCGACGAGGGCTATGCCTTGGACATCGGCACAGGCAGCGGTCTGCTTGCCCTGATGATAGCCCAGCGGTCTGCCGGGCTCAACATCCTGGGCATTGATATTGATGCCAATGCCATCGAACAAGCTCGGGAGAACGTGTCGGCGTCACCCTTCGCCGATCGTGTCGAGGTGAGGCAACAGAGTTTCCAGGACCTGGTGGCTGAACGACAGGCGGATGACGGTCCTGTCGGACGACGGGCCGCGGCGGGACGTATGTTCGACGTGATCGTCTGCAACCCGCCCTTCTTCGAGGAATCACTGCTGCCGCCGGATACGCTTCGTGCACAAGCCCGACATACCTCGTCCCTACCCTTCGACCAACTCATCCATGGCGTAGCACGGTCTCTTGCCGAAGGCGGTCTCTTCAGCGTCATTATGCCCACACCAGCCTTCGACGATTTCCACCATGACTGTTTTGCTGAGGCGCTCTACTTAAGTCGTATGTGCTACGTCCAGACGACGGCACGGAAACCGCCCAAACGTGTCATGGCCACTTTCGTCAAAGGGCAGCAGCAACACGTCATGACAGACACCATCACATTGGCCGAAGGTAACGGCCGCAGCGAAGCCTATCGCCTCTTGACGCGCGATTTCTACCTCCATTGAGCCGATTCTTGCCCGATTATGAGGCTCGTTTCAAATATTTTGCGTATCTTTGCACGCTTTTTCTTAGACATCACTCTCAGATGACCAACGATAACATCCCCAACCCCTTCTCCTTCATCGCCGAAGTCGACGGCGACGAACGTCATCTCTACGACGTGGAGATCCCTGATTTCCTTCCCGTTGTACCGCTGCGTGACATGGTGCTTTTTCCCGGTGTCATCATGCCCGTGAGCATCGGTCGGCCCTCATCCTTGCGTATCATCAAGCAGGCTTTTGCCACCGAGCAGTTCATCCTCTGTGCCACACAACGCGACCCGCAGACTGAGTATCCGCTCCAGGATGACCTCTACGAGGTGGGCGTAGCCGCTCGCATCATTCGCCTCTTCGAGATGCCCAACGACACCATCACGGCTATCATCCACGGCTTTGCTACGGTGCAGATCACCAGTATGCTGCACGACGCCAAGGCCGACCTGATGGCGCAAGTCACGTTCATCAAGGAACAGCGCGAGGAGATGGAGCATAAGACCTATGCCCTCTTGCGAGAGACGCTGCACGGCCGCCTGCAGGAATTCATCAATCTCAACGAGTCACTCGGGCCCGAGGCGATGTCAGCCATCAATAGCGCTGCCACGACCTACTTCTTTGTCAACTACGTATGCTGCCATATGCCTATCGACATATCGACAAAGATCTCGCTGCTGCGTGAGCAGAGTCCCATAGCTCGTGCCACCGAGTTGATGCGCGTCATGTCGACCGAGATCCAGTATTCACGCATCCGTAGTGATATACGTCAGAAGACACAAATCGACCTCGACAAGCAGCAACGCGACTACTTCCTCCAACGTCAGCTGCAGAACATCCGGGAAGAGCTCGGGCAGTCGCCGTCGAACGACACGGCTAACCTGCGCCAGAAAGCGCAAAACGCACAGTGGAACGACGATGTCAAGGCTACGTTCGAGGAGGAACTGGCCAAGCTCGAGCGCATGAACAGCCAAAGCCCCGACTATCAGGTGCAGCTCACCTATCTCGAGACGATGGTCCGACTGCCGTGGAACATACGCACGAAAAGCAACTACAACCTCAATCGTGCTGAGCGCATCCTCGAGAAGAATCATTATGGCATGAAGGAGGTCAAGGAACGCATACTCGAACATATCGCCGTGCGCTACTACAGCCACGACAAGGCACGTCCCACCATACTCTGCCTCTACGGACCTCCGGGTGTCGGCAAGACATCGCTCTGCCGAAGCATCGCAGATGCCATGGGACGTAAATATGTTCGTGCTTCACTCGGCGGCTTGCATGACGAAGCCGAGATACGGGGACACCGACGCACTTACATCGGGGCTATGCCGGGTCGCATCATCAAGAGCCTGATCAAAGCCGAGAGCTGCAATCCCGTCTTCGTGCTGGACGAGATTGACAAGATCACCGAGAGCACACACAACGGCGATCCCGCCAGCGCACTGCTCGAAGTGCTGGACCCTGAACAGAACAAGGCCTTCCATGACAATTTCCTCGAGGTCGACGTCGACCTCTCCGACGTCATGTTTATCGCAACGGCCAACACCATCAGCACCATACCCCGACCACTGCTCGACCGTATGGAGCTCATCGAGGTCAACGGCTATATCACCGAGGAGAAGATCGAGATCGCACGCCGCCACCTCGTACCGAGGGTCAAGGAAGGCTGTGGACTCGGCGACGACAAGAGCATCAAGCTCAACAAGGCGGCACTGGAGTTCATCATCGAGAACTACACCCGTGAGAGCGGTGTCCGCAGTCTCGAGAAAGAGCTCGACCGCTTCTTCCGGCGCATGGTGCTCTACTACGAGCGACACAAGCAGTTCCCCGTGCTCGACGTACGTCCCGCTGACATCGAGCAGATCCTGGGCAAACCGAAATATCAGCGCGACATGTACCAGGGCAATGGCTTCGCTGGCGTCGTGACAGGACTCGCCTGGACCAGCGTCGGCGGAGAGATCCTTTTCATCGAGACGAGCCTGAGCCGAGGCAAGGGCCAGAAGCTCACCCTGACTGGCAACCTCGGCGATGTCATGAAGGAATCGGCCGTCCTCGCCCTCGAGTTCATCAAGGCACATGCCGCCGAGATTGGCATCGACATGCGCATCTTTGATGCTTACAATATACATATTCATGTACCTGAAGGCGCAGTACCCAAGGACGGTCCCAGCGCCGGCATCACCATGGCAACGTCACTCGTTTCGGCGCTGACACAGCGTAAGGTGCGACGTGGTATTGCCATGACAGGCGAGATCACGCTGCGCGGCAAGGTGCTACCCGTCGGGGGCATCAAGGAGAAGATTCTCGCTGCCAAGCGCGCCGGCATCACCGACATCATCCTCTGCCGTGACAACCGCAAGGACATCGAGGCCATCGACGCCCTCTACCTCCAGCGACTCAACTTCCTATACGTCGACAACATCCTCGAGGTGCTCAAGCTCGCGCTGCTCGACGAGCAGGTCGCACACCCCATCATCTTCAACTTCGACGAGACAACAGCATGACCTTCCAGCTTCAACACACCGACACTCAGAGCTCAGCGCGTGCCGGCATCATCCACACCGCACACGGCGACATCCACACACCCATCTTCATGCCTGTAGGCACCGTAGGGTCTGTGAAGGGTGTTCAGCTGCGCGACCTCAAAGACGATGTCAACGCCGAGATCATCCTCGGCAACACCTACCACCTCTATCTGCGACCCGGCACACAGGTGCTCGAGGCTGCCGGAGGCTTGCACCGCTTCAACGGCTTCGACCGCCCCATGCTCACCGACAGCGGAGGCTTCCAGGTCTTCTCGCTCACCGGCATACGCAAGCTCCGCGAGGAAGGCTGTGAGTTTCGCAGCCATATCGACGGCAGCCGCCATTTCTTCTCACCTGAGAAAGTCATGGACATCGAGCGAAGCATCGGCGCCGACATCATGATGGCTTTCGACGAGTGCCCGCCGGGCACCGCACCTTATGATTATGCACGTAAGAGCCTCGCCCTCACTCACAACTGGCTCGACCGTTGCATCACACGTTTCCGGGAGACGGAGCCCCTCTACGGCTACCCGCAGAGCCTCTTCCCCATCGTTCAGGGATGCACCTACCGCGACCTGCGCACCCAGAGTGCCGAGTTCGTTGCTTCCAAGGAGGCCGACGGCAACGCCATCGGTGGCCTCGCCGTCGGAGAACCTGCCGAGGTCATGTATGAGATGATCGAGCTCGTCAACGGCATACTGCCTGCCGACCGTCCACGATACCTCATGGGTGTTGGCACGCCGGTCAATATCCTCGAGGCCATCAGCCTTGGCGTAGATATGTTCGACTGCGTCATGCCGACCCGCAACGGTCGCAACGCCATGCTCTTCACCTCAGAAGGCACCATCAATATGCGCAATGCCAAGTGGGCCAACGACTTCTCACCCATCGACCCGGCTGGCACCAGCTACGTCGACACCACCTATACACGCGCCTATCTCCACCACTTATATAAGTCACAAGAACTCCTCGCCCTACAGATTGGCAGTCTCCATAACCTCTGCTTCTACCTCTGGCTCGTTCGCGAGGCACGACGACATATCGAAGCCGGTGATTTCAGGTCATGGAAAGACCTGATGATCCCCCGTCTCAGCCAACGCCTTTAACCATCCCTCAACCCTTTCAACGTTTCAACCCCTCAACCCTCACCTCTCAACTCTCAACCCTCAACTCTCAACCCTCAACTCTCAACCCTCAACATGTTGAAGAAAGACAGACAGAAGCCCAGAACGATGCGCCAAAAGCGCAGAGCAGTGCTGCGACGCCGCCGTTGCAGACGCTTCAAGGCGGCTATGCGGTCCGTGCAGCGCAGCTTTTTCTCACGCTTCGACCGCTATATCATCTTCAAGTTCCTCGGAACCTATTTCTTCTCCATAGCACTCATCATATCCATTGCCGTCGTCTTCGACTTCTCCGAGCACTCCGACCGCTTCACCATGAACCACGCTCCCTTCATGGGGCTGGTCAACTACTACCTCAACTTCGTCCCCTTCTATTCCAATCTCTTCTCCGCCCTCTTCGTCTTCATCGCCGTCATCTTCTTCACCTCGAAGCTCGCCGATAACTCCGAGATCATCGCCATGATGAGCACCGGCATCAGCTTCGGACGACTTATGCGACCCTATATGGTGGCCTCCGCCTTCATCGCAGCCCTCAGCTTCTACCTCGGCTCCGACGTCATACCGCGAGGCTCTGTCAAACGCGTTGAGTTCGAGATGCGCTACAAGAGCAAGAAGAAGCCACAGGTAGCAGAGCACATACAGATGCAGGTCGACACCGGCGTCATAGCATACATCGACCATTTCGAGGGCACCACCAAGACAGGCTATCGCTTCTCGCTCGACAAGTACCAGAACAAGAGCCTCGTCAGCCACCTCACCGCACAGCGCATACAGTACGACTCACTCGCCGACGAGCGCTTCCACTGGAAACTCTATGACGTCAAGATACGAACCCTCAAGGGACTGCGTGAGCACATCACCACCAAGCACTTCATCGACAGCGTCATCGTCATGGAGCCCAAGGACTTCTTCGTCGTCAAGAATCAGCAGCAGACACTCACCAACGCTGAGCTCCTCGACTACATCGAGCGACAACGCCTGCGAGGTGCCGGCAACATCAAGGTCTTCGAGATGGAGTACAACAAACGCTTTGCCGATCCCTTCGCAGCCTTCATCCTCTCTGCCATCGGCCTTGCCCTCTCCTTCCGAAAACGCAAGGGAGGCATGGGCGGTGCCTTAGGCATCGGCCTCGCCCTCTCCGCCACATACATCATGCTGCAGACCATCAGCTCCACCTTCGCCATCAACAGCGGATGGCCGTCCATCGTCGCAGCATGGATGCCCAACCTCCTCTTCACCGTCATCGCCCTCTGGCTTTACCGCCGCGCAAGCAGATGAACCCTTGCGGGGAATTAAAAATGAAAAGATAAAAATTAAAAATGAATTAAAAGATAAAAATTCCCCCTCCCTGTGAGTGTGCTCGGCGGTTTTCCCGCCGAGGCCCCCTCTCCCTCCCCTCAACCCTCAACGATAAACCCTCAACGATAAACCCTCAACCCCCTCCCCACCCCACCGTGCAATTTGAAGAATTAGATCTCAACTACGACGTACTCGACGCATTAGACGACATGCACTTCATCGAGTGCACCCCGATTCAAGAACAAGCCATCCCGCCCCTCCTCGAGGGACGCGACCTCATCGGCGTGGCACAGACCGGCACCGGCAAGACCGCTGCCTATCTGCTGCCCGTCCTCTCCCAGCTGCGTGACGGCGGCTTCCCTCGCGACGCCATCAACTGCGTCATCATGGCCCCCACCCGGGAGCTGGCACAGCAGATCGACCAGGCCATGCAAGGCTTCGCCTACTACCTCGACGACATCTCCAGCGTCAGCGTCTACGGAGGCAACGACGGCATACGCTACGAACAGGAGCGACGGGCCCTCAGCCTCGGCGCCGACGTCGTCATCGCCACGCCGGGACGACTCATCAGCCACCTCTCACTCGGCAACGTCGACCTCTCACGCGTCAGCTTCTTCATCCTCGACGAGGCCGACCGTATGCTCGACATGGGCTTCTCCGACGACATCATGCAGATCGTCAAATACCTTCCCAGCGAGCGGCAGACCATCATGTTCTCAGCCACCATGCCCGCCAAGATCGTCGAGCTCGCAAAGACCATACTCACCGACCCCGTGCAAGTGCAAATCGCACTCAACAAGCCCGCTGAAGGCATACAACAGAGCGCCTACATCTGCTATGAGCCTCAGAAGCTCAGGATCATCGAATACCTCTTCAAGCAGCGTAAGCCCGAGCGCGTCATCATCTTCGTCGGTAAGAAGGTACACACCAAGGACGTCGCCATCGCCCTCAAGCGCCGTGGCTACAACGCCGAAGCCATGCACTCCGACCTCCTGCAGGAGCAGCGCGACGACGTCATGTACCGCTTCAAGAGCGGACAGATCGACATCCTCGTCGCCACAGACATCGTAGCACGCGGCATCGACATCGACGACATACAACTCGTCATCAACTACGACGTACCCCACGACGAGGAAGACTACGTACACCGCATCGGACGAACGGCACGTGCCGGTCGCGACGGTCGGGCCATCACCCTCGTCAGCGAGAAAGACCAGCCGCTCTTCCGCGACATCGAGCGCTTCCTCGAGAAAGAAGTACCCAAGGAGACCGTGCCCGAAGAGCTCGGCGAGGCACCGGCATACACCGGACGGGCCGAGAAACGCAGCGCCAGAGGCAACCGCCGACGCAGCGACAGCGGCTGTCGACGCGGAGGACAACACCGTGGCGGCAAGCGGAAGGCGAAGGGTAACAATGACCCAGCACAGCAGCAGACGCCACACGCCACAGCGGACACCGCGCCACTGCAACAGGCCGAAGGACAGGCCACGCCGACCGATCAGGCTAAGCCAAAGCATAGGCATCGTGGTGGCAAACGTCGCAAGAAGCCCGGAAATGACGCGTCGGCGACGCCGTCAGAATAGATAATTACCGCTCAAGGCAGATTTTTATGCCGCTAAATTTGGCTGTGTCGCGAGATTGTTGTACTTTTGCAACCGCTTTCGGGGCGTAGCGCAGTTGGTAGCGCACCTGGTTTGGGACCAGGGGGTCGCCAGTTCGAGTCCGGTCGCCCCGACAGACATACCATAGGAGATAAAAGCCACTCGTCGGCCTTTATCTCCTATTTATATATATAGCTCAGACAAAGTGCCATCGGCCAGCGTGATGTTTGTGGGAACGGTCAGCGTCAGCGCGAAGGTGCCTTCGGGGTCGGTTCCCGTTCTGTCCCACCTATACCTATACCTCAACGTGGCGTGTAGATGCTCGGCTTGGCAGATGCCAGGTCGGTGCTGCTTATATCGATAAAGCCTTTCGACAAAAATTATAGAATTAAATGCCGAAATTACATCATTTTGTTACTCAGGGTGTACGACGTGGCAGTTTTAGCTCCTGATTAAGCCCCCTATCGGTCAACAGCGTTAGATTTATGTCTTGAATTCGTGAACAATTCGTGTCTCGAATTTATGTAAAAGAGCGTGAGTGAAGAAGAGATTGGACTTGACTTGATGTCCGCTGGCTGTGTAGGCCGCAACGGCAGGGCGATGCGACCTTAGGGGTTAGCCGTAATGGGCTACACACCTAGCCGTAATGGACTACACAGCTGGCCGAGATGGGCTACACATCTGGCTGTTCAAGGTGGATCACCAAGGTGGGCCACCCCGAACGCCTATATGTGTTGGGCAGAACGTCTATATGTGTTGGGCAGAACGTCTATATGTGTTGGGCTGAACGTCTATATGTGTTGGGCTGAACGCCTATATGTGTGGCACGGAAGGGCTGGATGATATAGGAATAAGGATTGCGCGAGGGGGGCGGATGGGCAGACGAGGAGGATGAAGCGGCTTGGTTTGGGGTGGCGGATGGGCGTGGTGAGGGGATAACTCCTCAAAAAGTGCAGGTAATGATATCGCAGTTGGCACAATGCTTGAAATAAGGCTGGGCTTCCTTCTCCGTTCTATGTGCCAACTGCTTTATCTTTGCCTAAAAAATAAACGCGAAAAAGAGTGGGAATTGAAAATAATATGTAACTTTGCCGCATATAAAGACCAAGTTGTCGCTTTACCACTGTCGTTTATCTTAATAAAAATGCATATAATGCTCAATGAATCAGTGCAATGCTGATGACAAGCGGCGTTAATGACCTTACCTATTTATATAAATAAATACACAAGCAATAATAAATCTTCCAATGAAACGAGTATTTCATCTCCTCGTCATCCTTTTTCTGTGTGGCCTGACGGCGCCACGGGCACAAGTAACCTTCGACTTCACCACGGCACATCGCGGCCCCCTGATCGGTCCTCTCCACTATGGCATCTTCTACGAAGAGATCAACCATGCCGGCGACGGCGGTCTCTACGCCGAGCTCATCCGCAACGGCTCGATGGAAGAGAACGGGTCGAACCCCGACCACTGGTGGACCATCGGCGACGCCACGTTCAGCATCTCGTCGCAGAACCTCATCAACGGAGCCCAGCGCCGCGCCATGCACCTGAACTTCAGCAAGGCGGGCGACGGCACGCGCAACATCGGCTACTGGGGCATCAATATCGTCAGCGGCCAGACGTACCGCGCCTCGTTCTGGCTACGTACGGCCAACGACTGGACGGGCGACGTGACGCTCACGCTCGAGAGCTACGAGGGCGCCGACCTGGGCAGCACCGTGGTACACGTGACCGATGGCGGCGAATGGAAGAAATACACGGCCGAGATCACAGCCACGGGCACCTACCAGCTCGGGTGGTTTGCCCTGCGCGGCTCACGTGCCGGCACGGTCTACCTGGATTGCGTCAGCCTGATGCCTCCCACGTTCAAGGGCCGCGCTAACGGTATGCGTCGCGACCTGGCCGAGAAGCTGGCGGACCTGCACCCCCGCTTCGTGCGCTTCCCCGGCGGATGCTACATCGAGGGCGGACAGCGCTATCAGTGGCGCCACACCGTGGGGCCCGTCGAGGAGCGGCGTGGCATCTACAACAGCCACTGGGGCTATCCCGTGACGAACGGCATGGGCTACCATGAGTTTCTGCAGCTGTCCGAAGACCTCGGCGCCGAGCCCCTGTTCGTCGTCAACGTAGGTATGGGCCACGGATGGGCCGAGGACTACCGCCACATCGAGGGCTTCATCCAGGAGGCGCTGGATGCCATCGAGTATGCCAACGGCGACGTCACCACCTACTGGGGTGCCAAGCGTGCTGCGGCCGGTCATCCCAAGCCTTTCAACATGAGGCTCATGGAGATCGGCAACGAGAACTACAACTTCACGTCGGCCGACAACCGCGACCAGAGCGACCACTACGCCGAGCGCTACAAGCAGTTCTACGACGCCATCAAGGCCCGCTACCCCTACATGACGCTCATCGGCAACGTCGAGAGCTGGGGCACCGACTATCCCACGTGGCGCAACCCGTACGCTGTCGAGCTGGTCGACGAGCACTACTACCGCTCGCCCGACTGGTTCGCCTCGATGTATCATAAGTACGACAACCACAGCCGTTCGAGCCATAAGATCTACAACGGAGAATACGCCGTGACGCAGGACTTCGGCACCAACGGCACGCTGAAGGCCGCCCTGGGCGAAGCCATCTATATGGCCGGCATGGAACGCAACTCCGACGTGTGCGTCATGGCCAGCTATGCCCCCATCTTCATGAACGAGAACGAGGCCCAGTGGCGCCCCGACATGATCCACTACAACGCCCACTCGTCGTTCGGCACGCCCAGCTACTGGGCCCAGCAGATGATGGCCTCGAACGTCGGCCACCAGAACATCACCTGGACGGAGACTGGCAACGGCGTGAGCCTGGCGGCAGGCGCCAAGCTGGCCGTCGGGTCGTGGGGCACGGACGTCACCTACAGCAACATCAGCGTCACCGACGCCGCCGGCCACGAGATATACAACTCGCAACAAGCCACCTACAACTCGCCCGCGTCGATGCACGGCACGGCCCACGTCTTCGACGTCGTGACGGACAACTGCACCATCGAGATGGACGCCGTGAAGAACTCGGGCGACGAGGGCTTCCTGCTGTGTTTCGCCTACGGCGATGCCAACAACTACGCCTGGTGGAACCTCGGCGGATGGGCCAACGGACAGCATGGCGTGGAACAGGCCGTGGGCGGCTCGAAGAGCATCCTCGCCACGGTAGGAGGAAGCATAGAGACCGCGCGCACCTATCACCTCAAGGTTGTACGCCAAGGGCTTAGCGCACAATGCTATCTCGACGACGAGCTCGTGCACACCGTCACCCTGTCCGACCAGGCCGGCAAGAGCGTCTTCGCCTGTGCCTCGCTGAACGAGGCCGAGGATGCCGCCATCGTCAAGGTGATTAACTACAGCGGCGCGCCTGTCCCCGCCACCTTCCGCTTCTCCGACGCTACCATCAGCGGCGACGCCACCTTGCGCTTCATGAGCCACACGGACAACTACGCCGAGAACTCCATGGACAACCCCATGAACGTCAGGCCACGCACGAGCACCCTCAAGATGGTAGCCTCAGAGGATCCGCAGCAAGGACCTTCGCTGCCCTACACGATCCCCGCCTACTCGCTGTCCGTCATCACGATACCCCTGACCGGCGTCAGCGCCGACGTCAGCGGCGAGAGCGCTACCCCGCCGACGCCCGCCGTCAGCTACAGCTTCGAAGGCGGACAGCCCACCGACGATGCCTCGACCTATGAGGGCCGGCTGATGGACGGTGCCGCCATCCTGCAGATGGCCGACGGTACAGCGGCGCTCTACGGCGGTGCCGAGGGCACGCAGGGCTATCTCGACATGGGCAACGACGCGGCCATGGCCATCGGACAGCTCGTCAACGGCGAGGCTTACAGCGTCAGCATCAACCTCATGCCTGCAGGCCCCGGCAATCTCAACAACTACTGCTGGGCCTGGAACGTCAACAACGGCACGGCCAGCTACGTGGGACTCATCAACCAGGGCGGCAACCGCAACTGGTACTTCGAGAAGGTGCGCTCCGGCACCTGCAAGGCCAACTCCAATGCCGGCCTGAGCCAACAGCAATGGCATAACATCACGGTCACGTCCGACGCCACGACGGTGCGCCTCTACGTCGACGGCCAGCTGCGCTCCACCGCGAGCGCCAACGTCACGCCCCTCTCCCTCTTCAACTCGACCAAGGCATGGATCGGCTGCAGTCCCTATGAGGCTGACGCACGCATGACGGAGACCTTCTTCGACGACCTGCGCGTCTACGACACTGTGCTGACACCCGAGCACATACGCGCCCTCTACGCCGAAGCTTCCGCCAAGAGCACCCTCTGCCCCACCCTGCAGCCCGAGCCCGACACCGAGCCCAACGCCGAGGCGCTGGCACTCATCGGCGACGGCACGCAGACCGACATCACGGCCCTGCTGCGCAACGCCGATTTCGCCGACGGCACGACAGGCTGGGAAGGCACGCTGTTCTCCGCAGCGCCGGGCACCGTGGCCGAACACTTCGACAAGGTCTTCGACACCTACCAGGTGCTGAAGAACATGCCTGCCGGCCGCTACCGACTGCAGTGGCAGGGCTTCTACCGCAACGGTAACATACAGAACGCCCGGCTGCGTCATGCCGCCGGCACCGAGGTCATGGCCGAGGTCTATGCCGCGACGGCCACCGACGAGGCGGTCACCGACATCGCACAGACACCCATGCTCTCGCTCTACGACGAGGCGGCACCCTACACCTTCGAGCCCTACAGCTACCCCGACAACGTCGCCACCGCCAACAGCGCCTTCGCCGACGGACACTACGCCCAGCACCTCGACTTCGAGCTGTCGGACGTCGGCAACCTGCGCTTAGGCCTGCGCCACTTCACGCCGACGATCTACGACTGGGCCTGCTGCGATAACTTCCAGCTCATCTACCTGGGCGGCACGACAGGCATCGGGGCACCACGCCACGACGCCGCCGGCGTGAGCGCCGAGGGCACCATCTACGACCTCGGCGGACGACGCCTCACGGGCGTCCGGCAGAAAGGATTCTACATCGTCGACGGCAAAAAGGTGGTCGTGAAGTAAGCGGCCACGTCCCGTATACAGGCAATCAACTATCACACACATCCATAAAATCATTATCTTATGAAACAGTTGAAACGAATCTTCATCCTATGGCTCGTAAGCCTGGCCGCGACGGGCTTGCAGGCTCAGAGCTGGACAGCCAGCGCTGTCGGCGAAGGCACCTTCTACCTGTACAACGTCGGCAACGAAGGCTTCCTGCGCGGTGCCAACGACTGGAGCACACGTGCCTCGCTGACCAAGCAGGGCGGCATCCCCGTGACGCTCGTCAAGGGCGCCGGAGAGAACGAGTACTACCTCTCGACAAACCCGACCTACAAGAACCTCTTCGTCGGGTCCGACGGTTATGTCGACGTGCCGAACACTTCAAGCAAATACACGGCCTGGAGGTTTACTGCCGTCGAAGGCTCAGAGAACACCTACACCCTGCAAGCCACGAACAGCACGGCCAACTACCTCGTAGGTCATGCCTCCGATCTGACGAAGACGACCGCGACGCCGACAGCGCCCACGAACGCCAAGGGTTACTGGAAATTGGCCACACGCGAAAGCCTGCTGGCCAACTTCGCCAATGCCACGCAGAGCGACCCGATAGACGCGACGTTTCTGATCATGTCGCCCTATCTGGGACGCGTCACGGACGTCGCCAGCCTTTGGCAGGGCACGTCATTCGGCCATAGTGGCTACGAAAGCGGAGCCACGCAGAACTATTGCGGCGAGTTCTACAACAAGACCTTCGACCTCTACCAAGTGATCGAAGGCCTTCCCAACGGCATCTATGGCTTCCAATGCCAGGGATTCTATCGCATAGGCGGACGCACCGATGCCACCAACCGACGCAACGCTGGAGAGGAAGTGCTGAACGCCAAGTACTACATCAACAACACCGAGGGCGGCCTGATGTCTATCTTCGACGGCACCTACGCGAAGGCCTTTGCCGACGGCTACAACGAGAACAAGGCCTATACCGTCGACGGCTCAGCCCGCTATCTGCCCAACACACAGGCCCAGGCCGCCAACTGCCTGCGCCATGGCGACTACCAGAACGCGGTCATCAAGGCTGTCGTGGCCGACGGCACCATTCGCCTCGGCGTGAAGAAGACGGTAGCCGTCGGTGCCGACTGGACCATCTACGACACCTTTACCCTGACCTACTATGGCATCGACCTCTCGTCGCTCGTCGCCAGCTACGAAGAGCAGCTGGCCATGGCCAAGGCCCTGCAGACAGCGCAGATGAGCGCTGCCGCCAAGGCGGCCCTCGACGCTGCCGTGACAGCCGCCGAGACCGACGTGGACACCGGTTCGCAGGAGTGGCTGGAGACAACGCTCGGCAAGCTCGGCACGGCCATCGCCGATGCCCGGAACAGCAACCTCCTCTACAACGGCGACATACTCAATGCCGTCAACGGCATGAAGGCACAGTCCACCAGCGAGAGCGTCAAGGAAGCCATACAGGCGAAGTACGACAACGGCGAGTATGCCACGGCACAGGATGTCTATGCAGCCTATCAGCCGCTGGAGATCGCCGCGCTGACACCGACCGTTGGCGCCGACTTCACCTCGGCATTGATCAACCCCAGTTTCGAGCTGGGCAATATGGATGGCTGGAACTGTCTGAACACCGGCGACGACACGAACGTACACGCCGCCGACAACGCCACCTACGCCTACTCAGGCACCGAAGGCAGCTATCTGTTCAACACATGGGCCAGCTCCATCCGCAAGCTCGACGTGGGACAGACCGTGAAAGGCTTGCCGGCCGGCTACTATACCATCAGGGCCATCGTGGCCACCTTCGGCGACGAGGCGCCCGTCACGCTGACCGCCAACGAGGTGTCGGGCTCGGTAGCACCGAAGGCTGAAGACGTCGACGGCGAGAAAGTGAACGGCCACGAGATCGTCGTCGAGAACATCTTCGTCAGCAACGGTGTGCTGTCATTCCGATTGCAGAACACCGGCAAGGGGCAGACGTTGCTCAAGTGCGACGCCTTCAGGCTGACGTACACGGCGCCCTACGAGGCACCGACCGAATACACCGACCTCAGCTATAGCATCAACATCGAGAATGACGAGGTGGCACGCTACCTGGCCAACACCACCTACACCGAGGCGTCGACGTCCGTCGTCAACAGCTATGCCATCGATCCGGCTCTGCGCAACGACCAGCCGACGACCGTCCAAGTGCCGCTGCCCGCTCAGACGGCAGACGCCACGCTCAGCCTCGCACTCACCAGCGACTACGCCGGTGCCGAGACGTTCAACGTTGCCGCGGGCAGCGTGCTCTATGAAGTCCGTAACCTGCTGCCCGGCAACACCTATTATTATAAGATAGAAGCCGACGGCAGCGTCGTTGCCAACGGCACCATCACCACCACGGGACAGCTGCGCATGATCAAGGCCGACGGCATAGCTAACATGCGCGACCTCGGCGGCTGGAAGAATGCCGACGGCAACCGCATCAAGTACGGCAAGCTCTATCGCGGCACGGAGCTGCGGGGCGGATTGAGCTACCAGGCTACCGATGCCGACCTGTCGATGCTGAAGACGCAGCTCAACATAGGCGCCGAAGTGGACCTGCGCACGGACGTAGATTTCGCCTCGGGCACGATGAGCGCCTCCGCCATCGACGCGGCGACATACTACTACGCCAACCTCAACCGCTGGAGCGAGGATGCCCTGAACCTGGACGCCCCGAAGTTCAAGCGTGCCTTCGACCTCGTGCTGGCTGCCCTCAGGCAGGACAAGGCCGCGTACTTCCACTGCATCTACGGCGCTGACCGCACCGGCTGCTTCGCCTTCCTGATCGAAGGCCTGCTGGGTCTGCCCGTCGACCAGATGTACAAGGACTACGAGCTGACCTCCTTCTCCAGCGCTGGCTTGCGTGAGAAGGTGGGCATCGATCACAAGATACAATATATCAAGGCGCTGCAAGGCGACAACCTGCAGCAGAAGTTCTACAACTACTGGCGAGGCGCCATCGGCGTCAGCACGAGTGACCTCAACGACTTCATCAACATCATGGTCGACGGCACGAGCCCAATCACGACAGCCACGCTGGCCGACCTTCCTGCCAAGACGGTCGCCGACGGCGAGTACTATGTCTATATCCCCTCGGCCGGTCAGTTCCTCGGCCGCGGTGAGGCCTACGGAGCACGTGGCCTGGGCGACAACTACGGCATCCCGGTGCAGATCACGACCAACGGCGTCAACGTCTCGACGCTGCGGTTCCTGGACAGCAACCTTTACTTCGGCAGCGACTGCTTCACCGACAAACCCGCCAGCTACAACACGGTCTCATGGTTCCTCGAGCAGCGCGGCAGCGATCTCGTGTTGCGCTCACATAATGGCTTCTATATGGGCGTCAGCAGCGAGGGCAATA
>CAMOSA010000027.1 GCA_946624335.1 uncultured Prevotellaceae bacterium | reverse complement strand
ACACACCATTATCAAAGGCACAACTATTCGTAAGCACTATAGAACAAATGGTGCAGGATAGCCGAGGATGACATCTATCCAGGATCAGTTCATTAGGCTGTAACGCGCCAACCATTAATCTATTTAACTCAAGATTCAATTCATTACAGACTGCATCCAATCTGTGAGATCCGTGTGACGCATGAATACCGCACCTGATAAAATAAATCTGTGAGCCAATCTGTGAGATCCGCTTCCTATTACTTCCAATTTCATAGGAAGCGGGGCGCTATCATACAGGCGGTTACCATAATTGCGGTACTTTAATAAACAAATAGACGACCAGAAGTAAGGCCCTACCGCTTGCGTCCCGTGGCTCCCGCCAGCTCGTCGGCGGTGGCTCCGAGGCGTGCTGCCGCCTGTGCGTCGATGCGTGCCTTGCTTTTCTGGCGCGTCAGGGTGTAGAGCCGTGCCCGTGCCAATAGGTAGTGTTTGTTGCCTGATTCGAGGCGTATGGCCTCGCCGTAGTCGGCCTCAGCCTGCTCATACTGGCGGCGGTCGGTCTCCATGCCTGCCCTGATAGCGTAGGCTGCGGGGTGGGTCGGATAGAGGTCGATGACGCGGTTGATGGTCTCCAGTGCCTCCTGCGGGCGGCGGTCGTCGTCGTTGACGAGGGCCAGCCCGAGCAGGGCTTGCTCATGGGCGGGATTGAGGCGCAACAGGTGCTCGTAGTCCGTGCGTGCCTCCTTCAGCAGTCGTTGCTGCTGCTTGATGTATGCCCGCATGAGCAGGGCTTCGGGATGGTCTTCGCGCAGGTCGAGGACATCGTTGTAGTCGGCGAGCGCCCGGCTCTCGTTGCCCAGCTTCATGTACAAGGAAGCGCGTCCGAGCAGCAGGCTCAGCGTCCTGGGCGAGAGGCCGACAGCGATATTGTAGGCCTCCAAGGCTTCGTGCTCGCGGCCTGTGCGCTCATAGATGGCAGCCAGATAGCCCCACACGTGGGCGTTGCCGAGGGCTGCGGGTTGCTTACGCAAGGCTTGCTTGAAAAAGCCTTCGGCCAGCGTCAGGCTGTCATCCTCAAGCGCCGTCACGCCACGTCGCACCAGACGTTCGTAGGACTGTTGCTCGACCTGCAAGACTCGCCCCTGAGCGGTGTCCTGCAGCACCGAGTCTGCCGCGGCCTGAAGCGGCTGGACGGTCTGCCCGTGAACGGCGACGCAGGACATCCAGGCGAGGCCCAGCAATGCCCCGCGCACGGCGGCAGATCTGTTGTGATTTCTCATCGGGCTGAATGAATAGGTTTTTCTTACGCCATCAGCTGGATGCTGTCGACGCGTAGCTTAAGGCGGCCGGCAGGTACGCTGACCTCGACGACATCGCCAGCACGTTTGCCCATCAGGGCCTGCCCTATGGGCGACTTGATGGAAATCTTGCCTTCGCGCAGGTTGGCTTCGTGAGGGCTGGCAATGGTGTAGGTCATGTGTGCGCCATTGGCCAGGTTGGAGATCTCAACCTGACTGAGCAACTGCACCGTGTCGCCACTGAGGCGCGACATATCGAGGATACGGGCATGGGCCAGCACACGCTGCTTGAAGCGTATACGTCCCAGCAGTTTCGACTGCTCACGCTTGGCAGCATGGTATTCGAAGTTCTCACTGAGGTCGCCCTTGTCGCGAGCCTCCGAGATGGCATCTTTGACGCGCGGAAGTTCCACGCTCTCCAAGTAATGGAGTTCGGCTACAAGCTTCTCGTAGCCTTCTTTGGACATGTATTCCATGACATTGTATGAGATGAGAAGCTCACAGACTACACCGCGGCTTCAGGACGACCGATCTGTACAGTCTGGCTGACAAGCGGTATAATCTGTGAGATTGATGTGAATGATCACTGTCGTCTCCAACTGCCGGGCACGACGCCGAGGCAGAGGAGTGAAAGGGCATCAGAGCGGATGATACTGCACGAAGGCTTCCATGGCTTCGTAGGCAGCAAGACCAAGACTGTTGTAGAGCTCAGCCGTAGCGTGGTTGCGGTCCTCAGCCCGTTGCCAGAAGAGGCGCTCGTCATTGCCCAGGAAGGGTGCGGACTCCATCTGCGACTGGTGCTTGAGGATGGCGTTGCGCTTGGTGCGCAGCTCCTCGGGGCTGATGGGCACGGCCATCTCGATGTGCTCGATCTCCCATTCAGCCCAGGCACCACGGTACATCCAGATACGGCAGTTGTCGAGCCACTTGGCGCCAGCTTCCTTCTCGAGGTCGATGGCTGCCAGCACGGCATCGGTGCAAACGCGGTGCGTGCCGTGAGGGTCAGCCAGGTCGCCAGCGACGAAGATCTGGTGGGGCTGTATCTCCTGAAGCAAGTTGCGGACGATTTCTACGTCAGCCTCCGAGATGGGGTTCTTCTGGATCTTGCCCGTCTCGTAGAACGGCAGGTTGAGGAAGTGTACGCGCTCGAGAGGTATGCCGCTGTACATCGAGGCGATGCGTGCCTCGCCGCGACGGATGAGGCCCTTGACCTCGAGGATGTCACGGGTGTCGAAATCCTCCGGCTTCTTCTTGTTGATGAAGTCGGTAAACTCCTTGTAGCGTGCGTTGATGACCTCGTCCTTGCCTTCCTCGAAGAGCTCATTGAAGCCTTTGGTGAAGTGCATGAAGCGGAAGACCTCCTCGTCGCCCACGGCGATGTTGCCGCTGGTCTCGTAGGCCACGTGGACTTCATGTTTCTGCTTGACGAGTCGCTGCAGCGTGCCGCCCATCGAGATGACATCGTCGTCGGGGTGAGGCGAGAAGATGATGACACGCTTCTGTGCGGGCTTGGCACGCTCGGGACGATTGCTGTCGTCGGCATTGGGCTTGCCGCCGGGCCAGCCCGTGATGGTGTGCTGCAGGTCGTTGAAAATCTTGATGTTCACCTCGTAAGCCGAACCGTAGAGGGCCAGGAGTTCGCCAAGACCGTGCTCGTTGTAGTCCTTGTTGGTGAGCTTGAGGATGGGCTTGCCCGTCTTCTGACAGAGCCATACGATGGCCGAACGGATGAGCTTGTCATCCCAGTCGCAAGACGTGACGAGCCACGGACGGCGGATGCGCGTGAGGTTGGCAGCGCTGCTGAGGTCGAGGACGACCTGCACGTTGTTGTGCATCTGCAGGAAGGTGGCGCTCTGCTGGTCGGTCATCTCGCCCTCGACGGCATTCTTGATGACCTCCGCTTTCTCGTCGCCCCAAGCCAGGAGGTAGATCTTACGGGCCTGACGAATAGTGCTGACACCCATGGTGATGGCACAGACGGGCACGTTCTGCTCAGCGCCGAACACCTTGACCGCCTCAGCACGGCTGGTAGCGTCGAGCAGCACGAGCCGTGTGTGGCTGTTACGCTGCGAGCCGGTGACGTTGAGGGCGATGTTGCCCATCCGTCCGATGCCGAGCAGGGCGATGTCGATGCCTCCCATCTGGTCGATCATCTTCTCGTAGGCCATACAATGCTCGGTGACACGTTCCTGAGGGATAGTGCCGTCGAGGGGATATATGTTCTGTGCCGGTATGTCCACGCGGTCGAAGAACTGTTCGCGGAGCATCCTGAGGTTAGACTGGACGCTGTCAGTGGGCAGAGGATAGTACTCATAGGTGACGAAGACGACGACATTCTGGAAGCTGAGCCCTTCCTCCTCGTGCATACGTACCAGCTGGTTGAAGACCTCGGTGAGCGTAGCCCCGCCAGAGAAAGCCATCGTGCAAGCACGTATCTCGCGCTGACGCTGACGGATGGTGGCCGCTATCTTCAGGGCCACTTCAACTGCGCCCTCCTCGGCGGAGGCATAGATGTCTGTAGGTAGTTTCTCGAAACGGGTGAGCACGGAGCGCTCAATGTTGCCGCCCGGACGATAATACCGTGGCGACACGCGATCTAAGGTGATTTGTGAACTGAGATTGGTTTTCATAGAACTTTTTTACGCCTCCGTGGTGGAGGAGCATAGGTTTTTGTTAGATAGTGATGTTAATTACTTTTAGCGGAAGATGAAGCCGGCCTCGGCAGGCCAGCCCTGAGACGTCCTCAGAAATAGAAGCCCAGTCCAAGCTTCAGACCTACCGTGGAGCCACCCGAGAAGTCATTGACGGACATGTGGTAGTAGAGAGCCGGCTCGATGGTCAGATACTGGTTGATGAAGAAGGCATAGCCTACCTCGGGCGTAACATAGAAGTTGTCGAAGGACTGCTCGGTATGGCCATACTGCAGGCCCAGACCAAGATAGATACCATTCTGCTCGATATAGTAGCGTCCGCCAAGGCCGAGCTGCACCTCGTCCTGATAGAACTTGCTGCCCTTGAAGTTGCGGTACATGAGCTGCTTGTGGTCATACTCAGCCACGGCATAGACCATCCAGTCATCCGCCACGAACAGACCGGCCGTGAGCCCGACGTTCAGGCGCAATTTGTCATTCTTACTATAGGAAAGGCCAAGACCGGAAGTTGAGGCATTGACATAAGCCTTTCCGGCTTCAAACTGAGCGTTGGCGCTGACAGCACAAAGGGCCATCATGCAAGCTAGGAATAATTTCTTCATCATAGTACTCTAATATGCGTTAAGTTGGTTAATATTTTTGCAAAGCTAATGACAACGGACTTTCCAGCCAAGGAAACGGGTGAATATTTAGATTTATTTAACGGGTTAATGGCTTTCGACATGATCAAGATACCACTTATACAGCCGCCGGATGCCTTCGTCGAGGGAAACGGTGTGATGCCAGCCCAGGCGATGCAGCTTGGTGACGTCAGTGAGCTTGCGCGGCGTGCCGTCGGGCTTGCTGCGGTCCCAGCGGATCTCACCCTGGAAGCCTACGGCCTGACGAACCATCTCAGCCACCTCACGGATGGAGTGTTCGATGCCAGTACCGACATTGATATGACAGTTACGTATCTCGCGAATACCGTCGCTGTTGACGACGGCATCGTCCCAGGTGTCGCGGAAGTCCACGTTCAGCAGCACATGAACGGATGCGTCGGCCATATCCTCGCTCCAGAGGAACTCACGCTTCGGCGTACCACTGCCCCAGAGGGTGACAGCATCGTCGCCCGCCATCTTGGCATCATGAAACTTGCGGATCATGGCGGGAAGGACGTGTGACGTCACAGGGTCGAAGTTGTCGTTGGGACCGTACAGGTTCGTAGGCATCACGGCGATATAGTTGGTGCCATACTGCAGGTTGAGGCTCTCGCACAGCTTGAGACCGGCGATCTTGGCGATGGCATAGGGCTCATTGGTATACTCGAGGGGCGAGGTGAGCAGGCTGTCCTCGCGCATCGGCTGAGGAGCCTCGCGGGGATAGATACAGGTACTGCCCAGGAAAAGCAGGCGTTGCACGCCGTGACGCCAGGCCTCGCCGATGACATTCTGCTGGATCTGAAGGTTCTGGAAGATGAAGTCGGCACGGTCATGGAGATTGGCCATGATGCCTCCGACATGCGCGGCGGCCAGCACGACGGCATCGGGCCGCTCGGCATCGAAGAAAGCCCTGACAGCAACCGGGTCCATGAGATCCAGCTCATGATGCGTACGTCCCACGAGATTCTCGTATCCGCGTTGACGCAGGTTGTTCCAGATGGCAGAGCCTACGAGGCCCCGATGCCCGGCGACATAAATCTTTGAGTCAAAGCCTAAAGCAGAGTGGACGCCCACGCCTTCGGTGTGTGAGGGTGAAGGCGAGGCATTATGTTCGGTCGTATTCATTGATTTGAGATGTGGAAAAATGTTTTACTTGACAATACCTTTTTCAAGATATTCAGCCAGATTGGTGCGGACGCGGGCTGCGGCATCGTCAGCCGCCACCTCGGCCATATCATGGTCGACCATGATGCGTATGAGTTCGTCGAAGCTGGTGCGCTGAGGATTCCAGCCCAACAGCCGGCGTGCCTTGGTCGGGTCGCCCCATAGGTTGACGACATCCGTCGGACGATAGAAGTCGGGGCTGACCTCGACGAGCGTACGACCCACGAGCCGAGGGTCGGCATTGCCGCTGACGCCGATGCATATGCCTGTCTCGTCAGCGCCTTCGCCACGGAACTCCAGCTCGATACCAGCATGGCGGAAAGCCCGTTGGCAGAACTCGCGGACACTGTGCTGTTCGCCCGTCGCCACGACGAAATCATCAGCCTTGTCCTGCTGAAGGATGAGCCACATACATTCGACATAGTCGCGAGCATAGCCCCAGTCGCGCAGGCTGGACAGATTGCCCAGGTAGAGGCAATCCTGCTTGCCCTGAGCAATGCGTGCCGCTGCCAAGGTTATCTTACGGGTGACGAACGTCTCGCCTCGGCGCTCACTCTCATGATTGAAGAGGATGCCCGAGCAGCAGTACATACCATAGGCCTCGCGATACTCACGGACGATCCAATAGCCGTAGAGCTTGGCTACGGCATACGGGCTGTAGGGATGGAAGGGCGTCTGCTCGTTCTGAGGCACCTGTTCCACCTTGCCATAGAGCTCCGAGGTCGAGGCCTGATAGATGCGACAGGTGGCAGTGAGGCCACACTGGCGCACCGCCTCAAGGATGCGCAGGACACCCGTCGCGTCGGCATTAGCCGTGTACTCCGGAGCGTCAAAGCTCACCTGGACATGGCTCTGTGCTGCCAGGTTGTAGATCTCTGTCGGCTGCACCTTGCTGACGATCTGTAGGACGGCCATCGAGTCGGTGATGTCGCCATAGTGCAAATGGAAGTGGGGACGGCCCTCGAGGTGGGCGATGCGCTGGCGAAAGTCGACGCTCGAACGGCGGATGATGCCATGGACATCGTAGCCCTTGTCCAGCAGGAACTCCGACAGGAAGGAGCCGTCCTGACCCGTTACACCTGTGATGAGGGCGATATGCTTGTTTACGCGTGTGTTCATTTATTATTATTCATGGGTTTCGTTTCAGCGCGCAAAGATAGCGCTTTTTCACCCAAGAACAGCCATGCTCGACCTAAAAAAAGACTAAAAAGTGTCTGTTTGCAGAGATTGTGACATTTTTTGCCTAAAAAGAGACCCTCCATCTCCGTCAAAAGGCGTACCTTTGCAACCGCAAAACACGAACGAAGAATATGGAAAAGCTCTATCCGATGACCTTCCGCCCCAATCTGCATGAACTCGTCTGGGGCGGGCATAAGCTGCAAGCATTGAAAGGCCTGCCTCAGGACGGACGACGTCTGGGCGAGAGTTGGGAAATCAGCGACGTGGCGACCAGCGAGTCCGTCGTGGCCGAAGGACCCTTGCAAGGGCAGACCTTGCGCGAGCTGGTGGCACACTATGGCCCCTCGCTCCTGGGCAAGCACGTCTTCGAGTCCGACGGACGCGAGTTCCCGCTATTGGTAAAATTCATCGACGCTCAGGACGACCTGTCCATACAGGTACACCCCGGCGACGCTCTGGCACGTGAGCGCCACGGCAAGCTTGGCAAGACTGAGATGTGGTACGTGATGGACGCCGAGCCGGGGGCGACGCTCCTGGCAGGCTTCAAGCAACGCATCACACGCAAGGAATACAGGCGTCGCGTGGCCGACGGCACCATCGTCGATGCCCTGGCACGCCATGAGGTGCACCCGGGCGATGTCTTCTTCATCCCCGCCGGACGTGTCCACGCCATCTGCAGCGGCATCCTCCTGTGCGAGATCCAGCAGAGCTCCGACGTCACCTACCGTCTCTTCGACTACCATCGGTTAGGCCTCGACGGGCAGCCACGACAGCTACACACCGACGAGGCTCTCGACGCCATCGACTTCAACGTCTACGCTAACTACCGGACGGCTTATACTCCCGTTGATGACGGCGTGGCGAACATCGTCCGTTGCCGTTATTTCACCGTCAGCGTGCTCTCGACACATCAGTCCATACACCGTCAGTTGCTCGACGGCGACAGCTTCGTCACCCTATCCTGCCTGCAAGGGCACGGCACGCTGCGCACGCTGTCAGGACACACCGTCGCTCTCAGCCGAGGTATGTCATGCCTCGTACCTGCCATCGAGGCCGATTTCGTCGTTGAAGCCGCCGCTGGCGAGGAGCTGAAACTGCTCGAAGCCCGAGTTGACGCATAAACTTTTGCCGTTTCGGTGAACTTTTTGTCCATTTCTTTGGATAGCCCTCCTTCTTTTACTACTTTTGCAGGCGAATAATCTATTTCCGTTATGCAAAAGCTCAAATTACTACTACTCGCCATCATCGCCTGCGGCATTGCCAGTCAGGCCTGTGCCCAACACTACAAGAATCCCAAGCGTGAATTCCGCGGAGCCTGGATACAGGCTGTCAACGGTCAATGGCAAGGCATCGGCCGCGATGCCATGCAGGCCGAACTGACGCGTGAGCTCAATGTCCTGCAGGCAGATGGCATCAACGCCATACTCTTCCAGGTGCGCGTTGAGGGCGACGCGCTCTATGCCAGTCGGCTGGAACCATGGAGCCGCTACCTGACGGGACAGCAAGGCACCCCCCCATCACCCTACTGGGACCCCCTGCAATGGATGATCGAGCAGTGTCATGCACGAGGAATGGAGTTGCACGCATGGATCAACCCCTACCGTGCTAAGACGAAAGGCACGACGGCCATGGCCACGACACACTATGCCGTGCAGCACCCCGAACGATGTTTCTTCTACGACAACCTGATGCTCTTCGACCCGGGACTGCCCGAGAACAGAGCCTTCATCTGCCAAGTCGCAGCAGATATCGTCGAGCGCTATGACGTCGACGGCCTACACATCGACGACTATTTCTACCCCTACCCCGTTGCCGGAGTACCCATCCCCGACAACGCCTCCTACGCTACCTACGGACAGGGACGCGACCGCGGTGACTGGCGCAGGGAGAATGTCAACACGTTCATACGCGAGCTGCACGATGCCGTACGTGCCGTCAAGCCATGGGTCAAGTTCGGCGTATCACCCTTCGGCATTTATCGCAACAAACGCGTCTGGGCTGACGGATCTGCCACGAACGGACTGCAGAACTACGACGACCTCTACGCCGATGTCCTGAAATGGATCGAGGAAGGATGGGTCGACTACAACATCCCACAGATATACTGGGAGATAGGCCACAAGGCTGCCGACTACGACACGCTCATCCGCTGGTGGAGCCAGCACGCCGGCACACGGCCGCTCTTCATCGGACAAGACGTCGAGCGCACCGTCGCACACACCGACCCCAACAATCCTGCACAACATCAGATGGCAGCCAAGATGGCACTCCAGCGTGGGCTGCCCGGCGTTCAGGGTTCATGTCAATGGTACGCTCGCGCCGTAGCCGACGACACAGGCAGCTACGGATCGATTCTGCGGAAGGTCTATCACAACTCACCTGCCCTACAACCCCTCATGCCATGGATTGACCAGAAAGCACCGCGCAAGCCGCGAAAGGTAAAACCGGTCTGGACCAGTGACGGCTATGTCCTCTTCTGGAAAGCGCCGAAAGCCAAGAAGGTGATGGACGAGGCGCGTCTCTATGTCGTCTACCGTTTTGCCAAGGGCGAGAAAGTCGACATCGACCAGTCCGATCACATCGTGGCTGTAACGCCCAACACCATGTACAAGCTGCCCTATGAGGACGGACAAGAGCGATGGACATACGTCGTCACAGCCCTCGACAGACTCCACAACGAGAGCAAGGCCGCGAAAAAGAAGGTGAAGCTATGACTCAGGAGCCCGCTACCATACACATTCAAAACGCCCGCGTCAACAACCTGAAAGGCATCACTGTTGACATACCGCGCAATAAGTTAGTCGTCATCACCGGCCTGAGCGGATCGGGCAAGTCATCGCTCGCCTTCGACACGCTTTACGCCGAAGGGCAGCGGCGCTACGTAGAAAGCCTGAACAGCTATGCCCGACAGTTCCTGGGGCGTATGGGTAAGCCCGAGTGCGACCTCATCGCAGGCATTCCGCCGGCCATAGCCATTGAGCAGAAAGTCATCTCCAGGAATCCAAGGTCCACGGTAGGCACCAGCACCGAGATATACGAATACCTGAGGCTGCTGTATGCCCGCATAGGCCACACCTTCAGCCCCATCAGCGGGCAGGAAGTGCGCAAGCACACCACAGAAGATGTCGTGCAATGTATGCTCGGCTACTCGCCCGGCACACGCTTCGTCGTGCTTTGTCCCGTAAGGATGACCGAAGGACGAACGCTGCAACAGCAGCTGCAAGCCTACCTTCAGGAAGGCTACACGCGCCTGGATGTCAATGGCGAGACGGTGCGCATCGAGGACTTTCTCTCCGCTACGGACACGCCCCCGACGACCTCGGCCGGCGGACAGCGCAACGATCCGCGTCTCATGATCGACCGCCTCTCCGTCGCCGACACCAAGGAAGTCATCTCACGACTGGTCGACTCCGCTGAGACAGCGTTCTATGAGGGAGGCGGTCAGCTGACGCTACGCTTCCTGCCGGCGGGCATCGAACATACCTTCTCCACGCGCTTCGAGGCCGACGGCATCACCTTCGAGGAGCCGTCCGACCAACTCTTCGCCTTCAACTCGCCCATGGGTGCCTGTCCCACCTGTGAAGGATGGGGCAACGTCACGGGCATTGACCCGCATCTCGTCATCCCCGACTCGTCCAAGAGTGTCTACGATGGATGTGTACAATGCTGGCGAGGCGAGAAAATGAACGAGTGGAGAACGGAGTTTATACGCATGGCAGAAGGCATACAGTTCCCCATCTTCAAGCCCTACTTTGAACTGACGAAAGCCGAGCGCGACCTGCTGTGGCACGGACGCCATCCCGGCCTGTCGCTCGAACAGCGATGGCAGCGCCACGACGTATGCATCGACCTCTTCTTCGATTATCTGCGTGAAGGACGCTACAAAATACAGAACCGCGTCATGCTTGCACGCTACACCGGCAAGACAGAATGTCCCGACTGCCACGGCACACGCCTACGCCCCGAGGCTTCATACGTCAAGGTGGGCGGACGAGCCATCACCGAGCTCGTCGATATGCCCGTCACCGAGCTTAAGCGTTGGTTCGACGAGCTGACCCTCAGCGAGCACGAGGAGCAAGTGGCCAAACGCCTCCTCATAGAGATACGCAGCCGCCTGCAGTTCCTGCTCGACGTCGGACTCGGATACCTCACGCTCGGACGGCGAGCCAGCACCCTCTCGGGTGGCGAGAGCCAGCGCATCAACCTCGCCACCAGCCTCGGATCATCGCTCGTCGGATCAATGTATATACTCGACGAGCCAAGCATTGGACTCCATTCACGCGACACAGAACGTCTCATCCACGTCCTGCGCCAGCTCGTCGACCTCGGCAACACGGTCATCGTCGTTGAGCACGACGAAGAGATGATACGCGCCGCCGACTTCATCATCGACATCGGCCCCGAGGCCGGACGACTCGGCGGCGAAGTGGTATGGACTGGTACGCTGCCGCATACGACCGACGCGTCAAGCCCTGCAGCAGACATTCCCGAGCAGGCCATACAGCGCTCACATACTCTCCAATGGCTCTTGGGACTCGAAAACCTTACCTCGCATTCCACATCACCCTCATCAGGTGACCATTCCTCCCCTCTGAAGGGAGGTGAGGGAGGGGGCCCACTTTCACGCCGTGTATGGAACCGGGCCATCACCGTCCGCGGAGCGCGAGCCAACAACCTTCGCGGCATCGATGTCGCCTTCCCGCTCAACGTGATGACCTGCGTCACCGGCGTATCAGGATCGGGCAAGTCAAGTCTCGTGCGCGACGTCTTCTACCGCGCCATGAAACGGCAGCTCGACGAAGTGGCCGAGCGGCCGGGCGAGTTCATTGCACTCGAGGGGGACACGGATGCCGTCAAGGCCATCGAGTTCATCGACCAGAATCCCATCGGCAAGAGCTCGCGATCGAACCCCGTCATATACGTCAAGGCCTACGACGAGATCCGACGCCTCTTTGCCGAGCAGCCGCTGTCCAAGCAGATGGGATTCACGGCCAGCCATTTCTCCTTCAACACCGAAGGCGGACGTTGCGAGGAATGTAAAGGCGAAGGCACGGTGACCATCGAGATGCAGTTCATGGCAGACCTCGTCCTCGAGTGCGAGTCGTGCCACGGACAACGCTTCAAGAGCGACATCCTCGACGTACGCTACTTTGGACAGAACATCAACGACGTGCTCAACATGACCGTGCGCCAGGCCATGGAGTTCTTCGCCGGACATGGCGAGAAACGCATCGTGCGACGCCTGCAGCCGTTGCTCGACGTCGGACTCGGATACGTCAAACTCGGACAATCGTCCAGCACGCTCTCAGGAGGCGAGAACCAACGTGTCAAGCTCGCCTACTATATCGGCGCGGAGAAGCAGGCACCGACGATCTTCATCTTCGATGAGCCCACGACAGGACTGCACTTTCACGACATACGCCAACTGCTCGACTCATTCAACGCCCTCATCGAACGCGGACACACCGTCGTCATCATCGAGCACAACCTCGACGTCATCGCACAGGCCGACCACATCATCGACCTCGGACCGGAGGGCGGTGCCGAGGGCGGAAACGTCGTATGCACCGGCACGCCTGACGAGGTAGCGGCTTGTGAGCAAAGCTACACCGGACGATTCCTACGCAACAAATTGCAGGGCGAAAAGTGATTTTTCCGACAAAATATTTGGCGATTGACGATTTTCGTGTTAATTTTACGCCGTGAAACCGAAATAAGACCCATACATAACTTATTTATTAACCCTTTAAATCCCACAAAAAAGTATGAAAAAGTATCTTGCAGAAATGGTAGGCACGATGGTACTCGTGCTCATGGGGTGCGGCGTTGCTGTCAGCCTCGGTTGTAACAACGGAGATCCTGAGACGGTCATCGGTACGGCCATCGCCTTCGGCCTCTCCGTCGTTGCCATGGCCTACACCATCGGCGGCGTCAGCGGATGCCACATCAACCCCGCCATCACGCTCGGCTGCTTCCTCACCAAGCGTATTTCAGCCAAGGACTGTGCCATGTATATGATCTTCCAGGTCATCGGAGCATTCATCGGTTCCGCCCTGCTGTGGCTGCTCACCTCCAACAGCGGTCTCGAAGGCACGGGAGCCAACGACCTGCAGGAAGGCGTCAGCGTCGTGGGAGGCCTGCTCGCTGAGATCATCTTCACCTGTGTCTTCGTCCTCGTCGTGCTCGGCACCACAGATTCCAAGAAGGGTGCTGGCAACTTCGCCGGACTAGCCATCGGTCTCTCTCTCGTGCTCGTACACCTCGTATGCATACGCTACACAGGCACCAGCGTCAACCCCGCACGCTCCATCGCTCCCGCCGTATTCCAGGGCGGCACGGCACTCTCCAACCTGTGGATCTTCATCGTAGGTCCCTTCGTTGGCGCCATCTGCGCTGCCGGCATCTGGGCCTGCATCGGTTGCGACTGCGAGAAATGTGAGAAATAAAAACGACGCACCGTAGCCATCTGCGTGACTGCAGTTTACACTCATCTCCCCGATTCCGCACTCAAGCGGAATCGGGGAGATGCTTTTCTGTTCCACCCTTCGGATTCAATGGACAACGACCTGCTGAAGGCCCCCTCCCCTTTGCCCCTTTCCCCCCCCTTGCCCCTTGTCCCTTGTCCCCTTTGCTGCAACAATGTTGCAGCAAAGAAGACGAGGGGACAACCAAGGGGAGCAGCGGAGGCTACCCCTCCTGACAGATAGCAGCGGTCATGGCATTCAGAGCCAGGCACATGCCGCGGGTGAGGGGCATACGCTGGTTCTCGTGCGGCCAGGGCGCAAGGATGAGAAAGCGGCCCTCGGCACACGCCTCATAGTATTGATGCCCGGGACGCGAGAACTCGTTGAAGCCCCAAGGCGTAAGAAAGACGAGCGGCAGACGAGCATCGAGCGCAGCACGCATCACCGCCTGCTCACCCTTGGAGATAGCCGGCGAGACGAGCACCGCCCCGTGCCGGGCCTTGCCAAGCATCCGCTCCACCGTCGCGGCCACCTCCTCGTCTGTCAGACGCCGTGAGCACTGCACCTGCACCTTCTCGGGGTGCTGCAACAGGAAACGGTTGCCGATGGCGGCATAGCTCTGAGTGCCTATGGTGATGCCGAAGCGGACACGGAAGTAGTCGGGATGCTGGCGGCGGACGGCCAGACGGCGAGGGTTGTCGTGCAGGTACTGGAACCACCGTTCCAACTCGCCTGCACCCTCAAGGATATGGTCGTTGAAGCCGCGCGACCACAGAAAGCCATGGCTGCGGTCATCCTTCACCCCAGTCCCCCTTTGCTGCAACACCGTTGCAGCAACACACCCCAACTGCCGATAAGCCTTATTGCAGCCGACCTTGAAGCCCTTGACGGCCAAGCTCATGTGCTGCTCCATGTGCTTAGTGACGAAGAGGATGCCATGCAGGTGGTCGGGCATCAGCTGGAGGGCGAGCACCTCCACCTCAGGGTAGTACTCATGGATAGAGAACCAGCACCGCTGCACCTCCAGGCCCAAAGGCGACAGCTCCACCCTGGGAGCCTCGGGGCTGTCATCGGCTGCATCGGCATTGCCTACGAGTCTGCCCAGCAGCGGACGTCGGCCTTCCACCGTCATGGTGATGAGATAGATCCGCCGCGACTGGTAGTCATGCCCCACGCGTCGCCGAAGCATCGAGGGTTTCCTTTCGCCGGCGAAGGGTTTATGCTTCTCGAAGGTTTCTTTATCCATTGTCTTTTGGTCTTTGGTTTCCTGGTTTCTGGTTTCCTTTGGTTCCTGATTCCGGTTTCCTTTGCTGCCTGATTCCGTTTTCCTTTGCTGCAACACTGTTGCAGCATAGCCTTACTGTTGCAGCATAGCCTTACCGTTGCAGCATAGCCTTGCCGTTGCAGCCCCTGCCACGGCCCCCAGCGAGGCGCGCATCAACGGCCCCCCACGGCCTTATGCCCTTGGCTGATTACTATGCCATGCCAGCCTCCGCGCCCTGACAGGCGACGGCCGGCGAGGTCATAGCGTGCTGCAGTGGCTTCTCTGTCAGGGACGCCGGCCTCGATGCCACGAAAGCCTGTCAGAGGGCTGTCGAGTGAGCTCAGGTCCAAGGGCAACTGACTGGACGACAACACATAGCCGCTGTTAGCCCCAACACTCGTGGCTGCCGTTATGGGATAGAAGCCCATGCCCCTGCTGCCGTTCTTCAGCACCGCCCTTGTCGAGCGGGCCTCGGTCGTCTTGAGCATGGCACCATGGAGCAACGACGGACTCGTGGCCGCAGGCTCAGGCTCCGAAGGTGCAGCGGCCGGCATGCCATGGCCGTCGAGATCGACATACGTCTCACCGCCCGAACCGGGCAGCACCTCGGGCGTCACATTAGCCATGACGACCGTGCCGGCCATCACATCACACTCCCAGCTATTACCCTCCGAGGGGATTGCTTCCGTTGGCTTGTCCCACTCGCAGTCCGACAGATTGCTCTCGGCATTACGCGTGGCCCAGGCGGCATCGGCGTTCTTGCGCATCCAGTTATAGTAGGTCGTATGCTGCCGGCCCGTTGTGTAGTAACAGCGGCGGCTCCAGTCGTCAGGACATGCACGGAGATGCGCTGCCATGCCACGGGCGAACTCCGACTGCCACGTGCCGTCCGTCTTGCGGCGCGTCATGATGCCCTTGCCGTCGACATGATTGATCAACACGTACTCTATGGTCTTGCGGGCGTCGGTGCGATAGGCAGCATCGCACGTCAGGCGATAGAGATTGGCAGCCCCCTCGACGAAGGTGCCTTGGTTGTAGACATTATAGCTTCGGGGACGCACACCATTCGCGTTGATCTTCTCGTCGACGCTGCCGTCGCTGCTGCGCAGACGTTTACACACCCAAGCATAGATCGCCTTGGCCTTGTCCAGATACGACACATCGCCGGTGGCGTCATAGAGATAACAGGCCATACACACGGCGGGATTATTGCTCAGGCCCGATTTCTCTTCCTTCTTGATGCTCCACCAGATGCCGCCGCCGAGCTCCTCGTCCCAGCCACGGGCGTACATGAAATCCCAAGCCCATTTGGCCTGCTCCAGGAAACGCTCGTGACCGGTGATCAGATAACCACGGATATACGCCAGGCCAGCCCACAGGAGGTCATCGTTATACTCATTCCACGTCCAGTCGCTAAGGCCACGACGACGGGCATCGAGACTCTCCGCCGTGCCGTTGCCCGAGCCACCCTCCTGCGCCGAGAAGGCATCCAGCAGGTCAGTGATGAGCGACACCGTAGAACGGTCGCCACGGTAGTCATGACGGTCCTCCACCATCAGGATGACCAGCGCCTGCTGCCAGAAATAGAGCTTGGACTTCGTCGACAGCCGCTCGCGATAGTAGGTATAGTTGCTGTTGCCGTCGCCGCTGTAGAGCAGATACGCGGCATTGAACGCCTCGTACGATGCATCGGCGATCTCGTTGCGCAAGACGATGTTGCCCTGCGCGTACTCCGGCACCACATCAGCGATGTCCATCGTCATTGTCCCACCGGCAGCTCGCAGCAACACAGGTTTCTTGGCCGGGACGACCTCCAGCTGCTCCGTAGCCACGGCCCGACCTTCATGCTCGGCGAGGTCATAAGCCGCGACACCGTCACGCGGTGTTGCCCCACACGCAGCGTAGAACGTGGCGTAGCCATAGCCTTCATGCTGCACTGAGGCCGACAGCGTGAAGTCAGCTGCCGGCTCCACCGTCCAGTAGGATGCCGCATCGCTCAGCGTATAGCCTTGCACCTTGCTGTAGCCACAGTGCAACGCCGAGTAGGCCCCTTTCCTCGTCGTGAACGTAGCCTTACCGCCTGGCGTCTGCACGACAGGATAGAACTTCTCAGGAACAGAGTCCAACGAGAGAGGGATATCGCGCTGCGGCGTGTGCAGATAGTAGCCCTGCATCTGCAGGTAGCAGCCGCCGTCACGCGTACGCTCCACTTTGACAAGAGACGAGAGAGCCGTCTGCAGCGATGACGCGTCGGACGTCTGAGGATTTGAGCCCTCCAGATAAAGATAACCTCCACGGTCGCTATGCAAACGATAGTAGCCCGACGGCACGTGGCAGTATTCGGGATTCTCGGTCACGGCCAGCATACGCTGAAACGCCTCATGTGGACATGACTCCAGATAAGCGGCATCCCACGCCAGGGCATCGAAGCCCTCCTGTGTGAGACCGAACAGCTGCCCCGTGCTCTCCACCCAAGGCAGGATCTTACTGCGTACCTCGGCGCTGTAGTCATCGTCCTCGGCGAAGGCAGCGCTCGGCAGGCAGCATAGCAAAAGCAACAAAAGTCGATTCATGACGGATTTAATAAAGACAAAAGGTATTCAATGTTCATTTTCCTGCGCAAAGATACACATTTCTCCACATCTGCCATGGTCAAACAAGGAAAAAAGATGGTCAAACCACTACTCCACCCCGGCATCATACCCCACGCCTCCATCACACCTGACTATAGACACCCCCTTTCGTTGCAGCGTCATCATGAAGAGAGCGCATAGCCGTCAACGCGACCGCCCCCCGATCGAAAGAGAACGAAGAGAGAAAGAGAAAGCGCTTCCCCCTATAATCCCTTTTATAAAGAGAAAGAGAAAAGAAAGAGAAAGACCACTACTACTACCACTACTACAACACGCGCGCAAGGTCATGCAGCTTGCAAGGCAAACCCATAAGACATTCAGCCCAAACCCCTATAGCTTTCAGCCCAAACCCCTATAGCTTTCGGCCCAAACCCCTATAGCTTTCGGCCCAAACCCCTATAGCTTTCCGCGCACCCTCCCGAGAGGGTAGCGCATATCACCAGTAAGACACATTCACACGTCCAGTCGTTACGGCCGTAACGTCCAGTCGTGTTTGCTGTCACGTCCAGTCGTGATTGCTGTCACGTCCCTATATACCTTCCCCGAGGGTCCGAATCGTGACAGCATCGAGTGATAGTGCAAAATTTTTTATGGGAAAGTACCGCACAGAGCATTTCCCTCATTATGAGCGCAATGACATGTGCG
>CAMOSA010000026.1 GCA_946624335.1 uncultured Prevotellaceae bacterium | reverse complement strand
CGGGCACGAAGCGTGCGGAGTCGGTGTCCTCGATGCGGAAGATGAGCTCGCCGCCATGCTGGCGGGCGAAGAGATAGTTATACAAAGCTGTGCGGACGCCGCCTATATGCAGGGGGCCTGTGGGTGATGGCGCGAAGCGAACGCGCACTTTCTTAGGGGTATTCATATATTATAAGGTGTAAAAATCTGCGCAAAGGTACGGAATAAAGTGAAAAGAGGAAAGTGAAAAGTGATTTTTTTGCCATTTTCAATTTGCCATTATCATTTTATATGTATCTTTGTCGTCGAAAAGCATTATTCGAACACCTATGAGCAGATATAATTCGCCCCAAGAGAGGGACTGGAAGAACCTTCTGTCACAGGCCCTCATCGCCATCGTCGCCGTGTTCATCGTCGTGTGGTTCCTGCCGCGCGACACGCGGTCGAGCATCGTCTTCGAGGTCGACCGTCCGTGGCCCTACGGACAGCTGATAGCGCCCTACGACTTCTACATCTACAAGAGCAACGAACAGCTGGCCGCCGAGCGCGACAGCATCAACAAGCTCTACGAGCCCTACTATGAGCTGCAGACGTCCGTCGAGATGGAACAGCTCTCGGCACTGCGCATGGCCTACCGTCAGCAGGCATCCGATGTGCCCTACGCCTACCGCACCTTCATCGAGAAACGCCTCCACGAGGTCTACGCAAAAGGCATCATCAGCACCGACGAGCTCAGGCATCTCACCGACGGAGGCATCACATCGGTGCACGTCTATCGCGGCAACGTCGTCTCGTCGCGGCCCATGGCCAGCCTCCTCAGCCCTAAGGCGGCCTACGAGTACATCATGAGCGAGGCCGACAGCGCAGGCCTGCAGCGTGCCAAGCTGCAACACCTCAACCTCAACGAGTTCATCCAGGACAACCTCGCCTACGACCAGGTCAAGTCCGACGCCGAGCTCGCCGACCTGCAGAGCTCCATCGTCACGACGCTCGGCATGGTGCTCAAGGGGCAGAACATCATCGAGAAAGGAAAAGTCGTCACGCCAGCCGACTCCGTCGTGCTGCGAAGCTTCGAGCGAGCCCTCGACGAGCACAGCGACCCCGCCAGCGACAGAGGCAGCAAACTCATCGGACAGACGCTCTACGTCGCCGTCGTCATCATCTGCCTCATCATCTATTTCAATATGTTCCGCCGCGACTACATCGTCAGCCTGCGCAGCGTCTCGCTGCTCTCCGTACTCATCCTCTCCTTCCCACTGATGACGTCAGCCCTCGTGCGCCACACCCTCCTCTCCGTCTACCTCATCCCCTACGCCATGCTGCCCGTCTTCGTACGCGTCTTCATGGACTCACGCACGGCCTTCTTCACCCACGTCTGCACCATCCTGCTCAGCGCCATCTCGCTGCGCCACCCCTTCGAGTTCGTCTCGACGCAGCTCATGGTGGGCCTCGTCGCCATCTACACGCTGCGCGAGCTCTCCGAGCGCTCACAGATCTTCCGCACCGTCATCTTCTCCACCCTCGTGGCACTCCTCGTCTATTTCAGCCTCGACCTCGTCCACGGCCACTCCCTACAGGGCGACACCATCTTCAACGCCATCGACACCTCCATCTACAAGCACATCGTCATCTCCGGAGCCCTGCTGCTCTTCGCCTACCCACTGATGTACCTGCTCGAACGCCTGTTCGGGTTCACTAGCAACGTCACCCTCGTCGAGCTCTCCAACGTCAACCGCCCCCTGCTGCGACGCCTCTCCGAGGTAGCGCCAGGCACCTTCCAGCACTCCATGATGGTCAGCAACCTCGCCGCCGAAGTCGCCAACAAGATAGGAGCCAAGGCACAGCTCGTACGTACCGGAGCACTCTACCACGACATCGGCAAGATGGAGAACCCCGAGTACTTCACCGAGAACCAGCTCGGAGGAGCTAACCCACACCGCAACCTCTCCAACCGAGAGAGCGCTGCCATCATCCTGAGGCACGTCACCGACGGACTCGAGCTCGCCGACCGCCACGAGCTGCCGCGCATCATACGCGAGTTCATCTCCACACACCACGGCAAAGGCATGGCCAAATACTTCTACATCACCGAGCAAAACGCGCACCCCGACCAGCACGTCGACACAGCCGACTTCACCTACGCCGGCCCCAACCCACACACCACCGAGCAGGCCATACTCATGATGTGCGACGCCGTCGAAGCCTCCGCACGCTCCCTCAAGGAATATACCGAGCAAGCCATCGCTGAGCTCGTCGACCGCATCATCGACGGACAGGTCGCCGAAGGATTCTTCCGCCAATGCCCCATCACCTTCCTCGACATCGAGACCGCCAAGGACGTCCTCAAGGAACGCCTCAAGACCATCTACCACACACGCGTCTCCTATCCCACCCTCAACGTCAAGTGACATAACCCCTCAGGCCCGGCACGCCCCCTCCCTCACCAGCCCCCCTCCGATTCCCCCAAAGGGGGAGATAACAGAAGCAGCGGTAACTCTTATTTTTCACTTTTCACTCTTTCACTTTTCACTTTTCAACCTTTCATTCTTCATTCATTCTACGCGATTTGCCAAAATAGGCTTCACCCTTCACCGAGGCTTCTAACAGCAAGACTATCAATGAGTTCCGCGGTGAAGCCTGTCGCGTAAGGCTTCACCAGCCTTCACCAGCCTTCACCCCTCACTTCACATCACGAAGGCGGCTATCACGTTGGTTAATCCGCTGAGAATGTGGAATATGAGTGACGCTATCAAACGGCACCCGAGTGCGGCATCACCCCTGGTCTGCAATCGAGCGGTGAAACCTGGTGAAACTTCACGAGATAAAGGTTCACCGCAGAACCTCCTCATATACTGCGTGTTAGGACCCATGGTGAAAGGTGAAGCCTATTTTAGCCATTTTCATTTTTTCGCTCCAACGCCTATCGTCGCATAACCGCACACGTCCATACGTTCCCGCCCCAACGTCCATACGTGTACACCCCTATGTCTATTCGCTCACACCCCTATGTCTATTCGCTCACACCCCTAAGGCTTTTCGCCCAAACCCTTAGGCCTATCCGCGTACACACCCAGGTAACTTAGCTCAGCCACCCAGCCAACCGATTAACGCCACTTTGCACCGAACTTCGCCACTTCTAAGCCCGTTTGACCGTAAAAAGCATATCTGCATACACCCATACACCCATAAATACACCCAAAATTAGGGCGTCAATCTGAAAGGGCGGCGGTGGTTGGTCATATTCGGTATTTTGATGAACGATTGCGTGGAAAGGGTAATATCTATAATGGATCCACATCGAAATAGATGTGTGCTGCGGAGTAGAGTCGTTGGGCGAGGAGGGTGGCGCGGACATCGGTGAGGAGCTGTCGGGCACGGGGCAGGGGTATGGCGGGCTCGAGCTTGATGATGATGCGGCGTACGTAAAGACTCTGTATGCGGCTCACGGGGGGCTCGTCGGGACCGAGGACGCGTGTGCCGAAATGTTGGCGCAGCAGCAGCGTGGCTTCCCGCGAGAGGGCATCGACGGTGGAAGCGCTGCGGTGCTTGAGGTAGACGATGATGAAACGGGTGAAGGGCGGGTAGCCGAAGTCGCGCCGCTCGAGCATCTGGCTGACATACATCGCGTCGTAGTCGCCGTCGACGATCTGACGGATGAGGGGCAGCTGGGCGTCCATCGTCTGGAGGAAGACACGTCCGCGCCGCTGACGGCGGCCGGCACGCCCTGCCACCTGTGACATCATCTGGAAGGAACGCTCGAAGGCGCGGAAGTCGGGCTGGTGGAGCATCGTGTCGGCCGAGAGGATGCCGACGACGCTGACCTGTTCGAAATCGAGACCTTTCGTGACCATCTGTGTGCCGACGAGTATGTCGGTGCGATGGGCGGCGAAGTCGTCGATAATCTGTTCGTAGGCGGTGCGGGTGCGGGTGGTGTCGAGGTCCATACGTGCCACGCGGGCATCGGTGAAGAGGCGTGCGATGTCGTCCTCGATGCGCTCGGTGCCGAAGCCGTGGCCACGCAGGTCTGGCGTCTCGCAGGCCGGGCAGCGGGCTGGTATGTCGGTGGTGTAGCCGCAGTAGTGGCAGGTCATGCGCCCGCTGCGCTTGTGGAGGGTCAGTGCGACGTCGCAGTGGGGACATCGCGGCACCCATCCGCAGACGTGGCATTGCACCTGGGGCGCGTAGCCTCGACGGTTTTGGAAGAGGATGACTTGTTCGCCGTTGTCGAGGGCCTCGTGTATGGCGTCGACAAGGGGCTGCGATAGGAGGCCGTTCATCAGTCGCTTGCGCCGTTGCTCGCTGATGTCGATGACGGCGATGGCGGGGAGTCGTACGCCTCCGTAGCGCTCGCCGAGGGTGACGAGACCGTATTTGCCTGTGCGGGCGTTGTAATAGCTCTCGAGGGCGGGCGTCGCTGTGCCGAGGAGGGTGCGGGCGCCGGAGCGGGCGGCCATGACGATGGCGACGTTGCGTGCATTGTAGCGGGGCGCGGGGTCCTGCTGCTTGAAGTTGACCTCGTGCTCCTCGTCGACAATGACGAGGCCGAGGCGTTGGAAGGGCAGGAAGACGGAGGAGCGTACGCCGACGATGATGTCATAGGGCGTGGTGGAGAGCTGACGCTGCCACACGTCGGCACGCTGGCGGTCGCTGAACTTGCTGTGGTAGACACCGAGGCGCGGGCCGAAGACGGCGCGCAGGCGGTCGGTGAGCTGGCTGGTAAGTACGATCTCGGGCAGGAGGAACAGCACCTGCTCGCCCCGTGCCATGGCCTCGGCGATGAGGTGGATGTAGAGCTCGGTCTTGCCGCTGGAGGTGACGCCGTGCAGCAGGCACACGGGATGTTGTCGCCAGCTGTCCTGAATCTGCGACAGGGCTGTGGACTGAGCGGGGGAGAGGGTGGGCAAAGAAGAAGAGCCAGCAGCAGACCAATCCCCGACAGACCCACCCCCAACAGACCCACCCCCAACCCCTCCCGTAAGGGAGGGGAGAGGCTGCGCAATGTATTCTTCATTCAGCCCAGAGGACTCCCCTCCCTTACGGGAGGGGTTGGGGGTGGGTCTACTGTTGGTGGGTCTACTGTTGGTGGGTCTGCTGTGGGTGGGTCTACTCGTGTTCTTCAGCTTTCCCGGCAGTGCGGCCTTGAAGACTTCGCCGATGGTGCAGAGGTAGTAGTCGGCCATCCACTGCCAGAGCGCATATTGCCCGGGCAGCACGACGGGAGACTGGTCGAGGAGCTCGGCCACGGGCTTGACATCGATGCCGACGGGTGCCGTGTCGTGGAGACGTGCGATGAGACCGATGACGGTCTTCTTGGTGCCAAAAGGCACTGAGACACGGCACCCTGCCTGTGCCTGGGGTGCCAGGTCTGCGGGCAGGGCGTAGGTGAAGAGGCCCGGGAGGGGGACGGGAAGCACTACGTCAACGAAGGAACTCATGATCAGATTAACAGATTAACAGATTAACACGTTAACAGATTAACATATTAACAGATTGACACATTGACAGATTAACGTAATGACGTAATAACGGATTAATGTGTTTGCGGGAGAATCAGTTAATATGTTAATTTGTTAACGTGTTAATATGTTTAGAAGTAGTAGTTGACACGGATGGTCCACTCTTTGTTCTTAAGCTTGGTGGATCCGTCGATGACGTCGGTGAACTCGTCCTTGAGTTCGTCGAAGGCGTACTTGTTGAGCTTACCGCTGCTGGTGATGGGGAAATTCCAGCTGAAGCCGATCTGCACATGATCGAGGAGCATCAGTCCCACGCCGATGTTCCAGCTGAGTATGCTGTGCTCGAAGGTGGCTTTGAGGCCGTCGGTGGTCTTGAAGGTGGAGTTGCCCATCAGGTAGTCCCACTGTGGGCCTGTGGCGATGTAGGGCGCGAAGCGGTCGGAGCCGAGCTGCCATCGCACGTTGACGGGCACCGTGAGGTAGTTGAGGGTCTTGGTGTGGTCGTCGGTCTCGGTGTCGATCTCGGCGGAGCGTTGCGAATAGAGCAGGGCGCCATCCACGCCGAAACCGAGGGGCAGGGTGCCCTTGAGCTTCGGGCCGATGAAGAATCCGGCGCGGTTGTCGCTGGAGGCTATCTTCTTATTGAATTTCATCTTGTAGACGTAGGCGCCGGCTTCCGCACCAAAGCGGACCTTGGCATAGCTTGCTGACGTCAGTGTGATCAGCAGTACGAGTAGGGTAGCGATTCTTTTCATAGGCAATAAATGGCTAAAGTGTGACAAATGGTGTGGATTATTTCTATTGTGTGTGGTGTGTCAGGCTTCTATCTGCGCTGGCGTCGTGCGGAGACGCGTGGTGCAGAGCTGCTCTTGGGCGCTTTCGCTGCCGCTGATGATCTGCGGCGCGAGGTGCTCTTCTTCTCGGTCTTCGTGCTCTCCTTGCTTTCGGCGGCTCGTGTCTCGCGTTTGGCCTTGACACGCTTGCTGTCGGCGTCGTCCTTGGCGGCTGCGATGCTGTCGAGCGAGTCTTTGGGTGCCTCGTAGTGCCAGATGTTCTCCTCGAAGTCTTTCAGCTGTTGCTCGATGCGTTTCTGTTCCTTGACGCGCGTGCTGTCGTTGGGCAGCACACGACCTTGCAGGTTGTTGGTCTTATAGATCTTGCCGTCGTAGCGAGTCATCGTGAAGTAGTCATCGACGGTCATGTTGGTGACGTTGTTGAGGTTGGAGGCCATGATGGGCATACGCGACAGGTAGGGTGCCACGTCATCATAGCGCACCCAGAAGAGTGGCTTGGGCGTGGATCCTGTCGCTTCGCCGTCGATGGACTCGAACTCGCTGCTCTCCATCAGTACAGGGCAGAGGGCTGTGACGCGCGTCTTATAGGTGGCGGAGCGCTGGTCGAAGTAGCTGCTCTCCTTCATATAGTAGCGTGTGACCTGTGCAGAGGGTATATCGCTCTCGTGCACGGTGACTTTTCCGTCGTTCTCCTCGTAGTAGATGGAGAAGCGGTTGAGGAGCTCCTTGGGGTCGGCCTTGTCCTTGGCATCGAAGCTCTCGTTGCCGTCAATCTTGTACTGATAGACGTTGATGCGTCCCGAGAGCCACAGGCGGAAGAGGTACGTGAATAGGTTCTGCTCCTTGCCGCGCGGTTCCACAGGGTAGTAGAGTGGTGCGTTGGCGTCCTTGAGCAGGTCGAGCTGCCGGTAGATATCGCGTCGCCACACGACGTCCTCAGGCATCTCGGCTGAGGTGGGGAACATCAGTGCTGCGCGGTCGGCTTTCTTCTCGGCCGCCTTCTTCTGCGTCGAAGAGTTGCTCTTGGTCGCTGTCACCGTACGGCGCTTAGCCGGCTGTGCACTCAGCCCTATGGCGCACGTGAGCACTGTCAACAATATACAGATTCTTTTCATGTCTTAATCTTCCAATTATCAATTATCAATTATTCATTGTCAATTGTCCATTGTCCATTGTCCATTGTCCATTGACCATTGTCCATTGTCCATTGACCATTGACCATTGTCCATTATTCATTAATTCACCGTCACGTCCATGGCCCCGTCGAGTGTTCGTTCGACGCCATCCGGCCCGATGGCCCGAATGCGTGTGATGAAGAATCGTTTGCCTCGTCCGAGGCTTCGGAACATATTGCGCTGGCGGTCGGTGAAGGATGCGGAGTTGGAGACCTCGGGTATGGCGTTGCCCATGTTGTCGTAGAATACGGTCTCGAAGCCTTGCACGCGGAAGGGGATATTGAGTAGTCCGTCGTCGACGGCAGCGCCGAGCCCATCGACGTTCATGAGCACTTGCTTCTGCAGCTTGCCGCCCTTGAATCGGTTCTCGCCGCCCTGTCCGTCGCTGTAGGCGATGAAGGCTGTCGGATCGGGCAGCTTACGCACGCGGAAGGTAAACTTGCCCATCTCCTGCACGCGCCCTTCGGTCTTCGCTGCCACGGTGATGACTGCTTCGCCACCAACCTGAGTGGGACGTGCGATGAACTTGCCATCGCCCTTGGCCGTGAGGCCGCCGCCAGTCATGGTCACCTGGAGCTGGTTGGCGGCGACGCCGGGCACGGAGACCGACATGGGGTTGTCGTAGCCGGCGTAGAGGACGTTCATCAGGTCGGCGGACACGGTGGCGGAGGGTGCTACGACGGTGTATTTCTGCTGGAAGTCGCGGCGGACGAGCTCGCCCTGGGCATTCATCATCTCGATATAACCTACGAGGTTGAAGTCGCCGGTGCGTGAGCAGACGGTCTCGTAGATGCCGCGGTCGCTGTTGATCTTCTGTCCGCCGATGTAGATCGTGGGGCGGTTGGTGGTGTCGACGGCCGCCATGAGGATCTGTGCAGAGAACTTGCCGCCCTGCACGACGGTCTGCGACGACGGGATGACGTAGGCATTGAGCTCGTTGACGCGGATATCCTTGACGCCGATGTTAGAGGCCAGGCCGTGCAGCACCTCGCCCTCGGCATAGCGCACGTCGCTCTGCAGCTTGGTGAGCAGGGTGACAGCCGCCGCCGTAGGCATCGATTCGAACATATATTCCTGCCAATTCTTGCCCAGGGTGCGCACGCTCTGTGGGACCTCGGTCGATAGGTTGCTGGAGATGATACGTCGTTGTGCCGAGTCGGTCACCATCGTGACGATGCGCTCACGGTAGCTGTTGATCTTCTGGTAGAGTTGTCGGCCGCGGCCTGATCCTGGTGCCAGCATGACGCTGGTGGCAGCTTCGAGATCTTCGCGGTTCTTGATGTCGCTGACATCCCCATCCTTGCCATCGCTCTCCTTAACGATCAGTTCTTTAAGCTCCTCGGCGAAGTTGAAGAGCGAGTCGGACATCTGGCGTACGACAAGAGCTTTGTCATACCACTCCTTGACTTTCTTAGGATTGGCTTTCATCTGCTCTTCGAAGTCATTATAGATGCCGGCGTTGACGGCGGAGGCGTTCTTGGTCGTCGTCTGTAGACTCTTGTCGACCAGAGAGAAACCATTGAGCACGTCGCTCGACACGTTGAGCGCGAGCATGGCCATGAGGACGACGTACATCAGGTTGATCATCTTCTGGCGAGGAGAGACAGGTCTTTTCTTAACGGGCATAATCGTACTTTACAATTTGACGATTTACGATTTACAATTTATACCTGCGGTGCCTTGGGCATATTCACGGTGAGGGCCTCGATCATGCGTGCATACACGGCATTGAGTTCCTCGATCTGGCGTGCCATCTTGCGGGTCTGGTCGTTGATCTGGTCAATCGTGCCGACCTGCTGGCTGATGCTCTTGAGTTGCATCTCGTAGATGGTGTTGATGCCGGTGAGTGTACGGTTGAGGTTGACCATCTCCTCGCTGTCCTGTGTCATGCGGCTGGCCTGTTCGCGAACGCGTCCGAGGACGTCGGTGAGCTGTTGCAACTGGTCGACATAGGCGATGATGGCATCTTCGACTTCTGGTGCGTTGGCAGCCTGTGCGTTGGTGAGCAGGCCTTGGGCATCCTGGCCGAGTGTGGCTCCGACGCTGGCTGCTGCCTGTGCTGCTGCTGCGAGGTTGGCGGCATCTTCTGCCGACAGACCTGGGCCGCCTCCGCCAATGACGCCTCCGCTGATGACACCGCTGCCACCTCCAACGATGGTGGTGCCTTCGGGTGCCTCACCGCTATTCGCCACGGGCGTCCCGCCACCGATGACCACGGTTCCGCCGGCCGGCGCTCCGCCACCGATGATGACAGTGCCGCCTCCTGTGCCTGAGGCAACAGCGTGACCGTCACCGACGACAATGGGCTGTCCTTCGTGTCCGGCACTGGCTGCTGCGGCGGCTGCCGCTGCGGCCTTGAGGGCTTCGGCTTCTTCCAGGCTTACAAACTCTTCGGCCAACTCGGTGTCGGCCTTGGCATCGAAGGGACGGTCGAAGCCGGAGATGAAGAACACGAAGACCTCGGTGCCCATGCCGATGAACAGCATCAGGTTGGCACCAGGGATATGTGTCAGCTTAAAGAGCGTACCGAGGATGACGACGGCGGCACCCCAGCTGTAGGCGTAATTCATGAATGTCTGGCCCGGCACGGAATCCATCCAGTGCTGTAAGCGGGCTATCAGGTTGAATTTACTCATCTTCTGATTTCAGGTTTTAATGGCTATATGTATTTAAGGATTGAGGGCGGCGGATGGTCATCATGCGGCACGTATGATCCTTAAAGCTTTCATTTGTTTTATTTCTTACCTTTGTTCTTAATGCCGCTGGCATCGCGCACCATAGAGCGTACGCATCGGAAACCGATGTAGGAACGAGGCTGGTTCTGGTACTCATAGGATCGCCATGCCGATCGAATCATCGACTCCGGGTCTTTCCAAGAGCCGCCTCGGATGCTCTTCTTCTTCAGACGATAGGGGTCTTCCTTGGCTGCGTCATACCTCAGTTCGGGATTCAGGTCGGACATCGCATCGACGCCTGCTTCGGTGTAGACCGTGGACGTCCATTCGGCCACGTTGCCAGCCATGTCGTAGAGCCCATTGCTGTTGGCGGAGAAGATGCCGCACTTAGAGGTGATGAGCGAGCCGTCGAGGGTGTAGTTGCCTCGGTCGGGCTTGAAGTTGGCGTAGAAGCATCCCTTGTCGCTCTTGACGTCCGTCGACTCCCACGGGAAGGGGTTGCCTTCTTTGCCGCGAGCCGCGTACTCCCATTCGATCTCTGTCGGCAGACGGAAGGGCTGCACGTCGGCGCCGTTGCCTCCGAGGCCTTTCATGAGGAACTCGGTGCGCCAGCGGCAGAAGGCTGTGGCCTGCTCCCACGATACGCCGACGACGGGATAGTCATCGTAGGCGGGATTGGAGAAGTAGAGGCGCAGATAGCGCTCGTTCTCTGCGTTCTGGAAGTCGTTGACCCAGCAGGTCGTATCAGGGTAGATATTGATGATGTAGGTGTTGAGAAAGTCCCAAGGACCGGAGAGCGGACGTGTGATGGTCTGGCGGACGATCTTTCCGTCGTCATCGATATAGGCCGTATCCTTCGAGATCATGACTTCGGCATCGGACACCTCGTGGTCTGTGTTCAGGTCACGCTCCTCGGGGTTGAGGCGGTACTTGCGCAGACCGGCCATGGCGTAGTTGTAGACTTCATATCGATAGTTCATCTGGCTGGCGTCGAGCATCTTAGTGCCATCGATGGGATGTGTGACGTAGACGCTCTCGATGGCGCGTGCCTCATCCTCGGTTGCCTTTCGCCAGGGGATGGCCTTGTTCCAGTTCAGGTGGGGTGTGATCGGATTGCCCTCTTTGTCTTCCTCAATCTTGTAAGTCTCGTCGCCGCCGAAAGCGGGGTCGGCCAGACGCTCGCGGATAATGCTGTCGCGCACCCAGAAGACGAACTGGCGGTACTTGGCATTGGAGACCTCGGTCTGATCCATCCAGAAGCCGTCAACGCTGATGTCGCGACTGGGGAATCCAGCCCCCCAGAGGGTGTCTCCATCTTCGAGGCCTACGTGAAGTGACCCTTTTGGGACGGCGACCATGCCGAAGGGAGCGGCTTCGCTGAAGGACGTACCGCGCACCCCCGTAATCTCACCGCCCGTAGCCATGGCGTTAGACTTGGCGCCTGCGCATGACGTGAGTATGGAAGCCGTGACGAGCACCATGACAAGGGCCATGGCTCCGCTGGCGACTCTTCTTCCGAGTGAGGGTGCTTGACTCAGTGATTTCTTTCTCATATCAATAATTATGCTGTTTTCGTTATTGTACTCAGAGTATTCTTACGCTTTGGTGACGGTTTCGGCCTTTCTTGAATAGGTCTAAATCAGTGGTATAGCCAATGGAAATCTCGTGTGTGCCCTGTAGGGCTCCGATGCCGGAGGTGTAGCACTCATAGCAGTAGCCGAGTTGTATGCCGTGGAAATCGCCGCCGATGAGGAGTGACGCTGATACCGTAGGGCTATAGCCAGCGCCCAGATAGAGCTTGCCTTTTGGACCGTTGTAACACAGACGGGCAGTCACATCGCCACGCCAGTTTTGTAAATCGGTGCGCACGATGGCTGAGGTCTGCATAGATAATAACGGATTTTTTAGCCGAATATTGTATCCTCCAGTCAAATAAAACGTCTGAGGCACCTCATATTCATTCGCTTTGTTGTCTCCGAGAGTGACTAAGGGGGCTAATGTATGCATGACGGAGAAGCCCGCATACCAGCTCTTACCGTCGTAGCGTAGGCCGGCGTCGAGGTCAAAAGCCGTGCCATTGACTTCGGAGGTCGGGAAGGCCTGGTCGTTGCTGTCAATCAGGTCGAGGCCGGTGCCATCGAACGATTCGGCCAGCAAGCCGGCACGTACGCCGGCACTGAGGCGTCCTCCCCACAGTTTTTGGTGGTAGGCATACTGGATGAAAAAGCGCTTGTGCTCGAAAAGGCCTATCTTGTCGTTGACGAAGCCGGCGCCGAGGCCGTGTGCCGGTCCAATCATCCATAGCGGTATGTCGGCGGTGATGATCATCGTGGCCGGGGCGTGAGTGTAGCCCATCATCTGCATCGCATAACCAGCCTGGACGTCCAGCTGTCCCTTCAGGCCGGAAGCTGCGGGATTGTAGAAGGTCTGGAGGTTCCAATAGTGGTTGAAGGCGGCATCGTACTGTGCACGAGTCGGGAGGGCGAGGAGCACGCACATGCTGGCCATCATCCATCGTAGATGTGTGACCTTAGGCATTGAGAGCCATTGCCAATGCTTGGTCTTTTTGGGCATAAGTTTTACTCCTTATTTATATTATATGCTGATATAGCTTCCGTCTTACCTGTTTTGCTTCTGTCCGACTTATGGCAGGGCATCTATTGTGGGTTCCTATTGTGGTTCGTCGCTGTTGTCGTTGAAGCGCAACTTGCCATCTTCGTCCCATCGCACCGTCTTAAGGAAGATGCTGCGCTGTTCTACCTCGCCGGGATGATCGGCTCGCAGCGCTTCGTATAGCAGGAAGGTGCTGTCCCTGTTACTCACGACGCTGATGTTGGATGTGCCATATGCCCCTTCCTCGATGATGATGGGTTCGGGCGATTTCGTCCATACGCCGGGGTCCAGGAGGTTGGCTGTTGCCGGGGCTGTGAGCATACCGAGGGTGTGGTAGCGTGTCCATACGCCGCTGGCGGAGTAGAATAGGCAAACCTGTGACCCGTCGGGCGAGAGGTATGCCTCTGGATTCTCGTTGACGTAGATAGGATAGGCCGATCGTGTGCCATCAGGATTGATCCACTGGCGTTCCCATTCGTATTCGGGTTGCGAGAGCATGACGCGCTCCGAGTCTACCGTCCACGGATTGCTCATGTGAGCGATGTAGATACATTGTGTCTCATGCTCCACTCGGCGCTTGGGCCATCCCGACCACAGCAGGTAGAGTTCGCCCCGTACCTCGAGGACATTGGGATGTAGGCCGAAGTTCCAGTCGTCATTGGTGTGAAGGATGCCTTTCATCGTCCATTCCCCCGTCATGGGGTCGTCGGAGTCGTTCTCGATGACGTAGAGCTGGTGGTTGTCTGTGTTGCCGTCGTCAGCTTCGAAGTAAATATACCACTTATTGTTGATGCGGTAGATCTCGGGCGCCCAGAAATGATGCAGGTTGAGGCTGTCGGGTGACCATATCGTCTTAGGCTTTGCCGAAGGCAGTTGCCGCAGGTCGTTGGTGGCATATAGCGTGAACTGGTCGCCCTGCGGTTGCATCATGAAATAATAGGTGCCTTGCCAGCAGAAGGCATAGGGATATTCGCGTCCCTTGAACAAAAGGATACTCGCGCTCTCTTCTTGGCGCTGCTCATTGCAGCTCCATGTCAGGAGCAGTGAAAAAACACAGAAAACGCTTATGATGACTCTCTTCATATTTCTCATTCTGCGATTAGGCGCTGCAAATGTATGAAAATTATTTCAGATAGCAGAAATTTTAGGCCAAGAAAAAAGTTTGAGGGGGTGAATAAAAACATATGAACGGTTTTTTTCTTGTTTTGAAGAGCAATTCACCTTTTATTATATAATAAGCGTGTAATTTTGCCGATGAAAACAATGATTAACCGCAAAAAGAATGAGATAGTTGATAAAGAAAGTTAGTTTCGTTAGTTAGTAATCGTTAGTTAGTTTTAGGTCGGGGTATGGGTTTGTTTATGCGTAAAAAGATTGTTTTTTTAGGAAGAACGGCAATGGCAGGAGTGCTATCCGGCAAATTATCATTAAGGAAGGTTCTAATAAACCAAATATAATAAACTATATATGAAGAGACATTTTATCATCAATGCACTCGTGGCTTCCGCTCTGATGTGCGGCGTGAGTTGCTCAAGCCAGGCCGGTAGTAATTCTGCAGACGGCATTTTCCAGCCCTATCAATCGACAGAACTGAGGGCTCCGTCGGTGCCTTTGCTTGTGTCTGACCCTTATTTTTCTATCTGGTCGCCCTACGACAAACTGACAGACGGCACTACGCGCCACTGGACTAACGATGAGAAGCCCATGGAAGGTCTGCTCACCGTCGATGGTACTGTCTACCGTTGGATGGGGGCCGAACGCTTCGTGCTGAAAAGCATTGCGCCGATGGCCGACGAGGAAGCGTGGGAGGCTGATTACACCCGTGCCGTGCAGCGCGAAGGATGGCAGCGTCCTGAGTTCGTACCCACCGACTGGCAGCGTGGACAGGCCGCCTGGGGCTCCGACGGCCTCGACTTCGTACGCACCCATTGGAGCGACCTCAACAGCGACCTCTACGTGCGACGTGCGGTGAAGCTCACGGCAGACGACCTGAAGGAAGACCTCTGGATCATCTATTCACACGACGATGTCTTCGAGTTGTATATCAACGGTACGAAAGTCGCTGATACGGGAGAGACGTGGGTCGAAGGTGTGCGCCTGCATATCGATGACGAACTGAAATCGCTGCTCCACGAGGGTGACAACGTGATCGCCGCTCATTGTCATAACACGACAGGTGGTGCCTATACGGACTTCGGTCTCTTTAAGAATACCTCGGAGAAAACGACTGTCGTGACGGCCGAGCAGAAAAGCGTGGACGTGCTGGCTACGAATACCTATTATACGTTCGCGTGCGGTCCTGTTGAACTGGATGTCGTTTTCACCGCTCCGATGCTCATCGATGACTATGACCTGCTGTCTTCCCCCATTAACTATATCTCCTATCAGGTTCGTTCTACCGACGGCAAGAAGCACGACGTGCAGTTCTGCGTCACGGCAGCTCGCGAGCTGGTCCTGAACAAGACTTCACAGCCCACCCGTTCGGAACTTGTCACCGAGAACGGCGTGCAGTACGCCAAGAGCGGCACCGTCGATCAGCCCATCTTGGCCAAGAAGGGCGATGGCATCTGCATCGACTGGGGCTACCTCTATATACCTGCCATCAATGGTGAGGTGAGCTTGGCCGAGGGCGATCAGCTCGTGTTCACTCGCAATCTCGGCAACATCGACAACGCAGCCAGCTTCATGATGGTCGGCTATGACGAAATACAGGACATCGAATATATGTACAAGCGCTACAAGGCTTACTGGGCTCACGAGGGTCAGGTGACGATATTCGATATGTTCGACCGCTTGAACAAGGAATATGCCAGCATAATGAAGCGTTGCCGCGAGTTCGATAAGATGATCTACGACGACGCCATGCAGGCTGGCGACAAGAAATATGCCGAGATACTCTCAGCCTCCTATCGCCACGTCATCGCAGCCCATAAGCTCTTCAAGGACGACCAGGGCAACCTGCTCTTCTTCTCGAAGGAGAATAACTCCAACGGTTGCGTCAACACTGTCGACCTGACATATCCTGAGTCACCCCTGTTCCTGGCTTATAACCCCGAGTTGCAGAAGGCTCAGATGACATCCATCTTCGACTATAGTCTCAGCGGCCGTTGGACGAAGCCTTTTGCCGCTCACGATCTGGGCACCTATCCCATTGCCAACGGCCAAGTCTACGGTGGCGATATGCCTCTTGAGGAGGCTGGTAATATGCTGACGTTGGCGGCGCAAATCTGCCGCATCGAGAACAGCACGAGGTATGTGGACAAGTACTGGGACGTCATCACCACATGGGCCGACTACCTCTCGGAGAACGGTCAGGATCCTGCCAACCAGCTCTGTACCGATGATTTCGCCGGCCACTGGGCTCACAACTGCAACCTCAGCGTCAAGGCTATCATGGGCATCGCCGGCTATGCAGAGATGGCACGTATCAAGGGTGACCAGCAGACGGCCGACAAGTATATGGCCCGTGCCAAGGAGATGGCAGTCAAATGGGAACAGGATGCCCGCGAAGATGACCATTACCGTCTGGCCTTTGACCGTGAAGACACGTGGAGTCAGAAGTATAACATGATCTGGGACAAGCTCTGGGGCACGAATCTCTTCCCCAACGATGCCATGGAGCGCGACGTTCAGTACTACCTGACGAAGCAGAACAAATATGGCCTTCCCCTTGACTGTCGTCGCGACTACACCAAGAGCGACTGGATCATGTGGACGGCGGGCATGGCCAAGGACAAGGCAGACTTCCTCAAGTTCGTGACACCGCTCTATGACTATATGAATGAGACAGGTTCGCGTGTGCCGACCAGCGACTGGTATGACACAAAGACCGGACTGATGGTAGGTTTCAAAGCCCGTTCCGTTATCGCCGGCCATTGGATGCGCGTCCTGGTGGACAAACAAGCCAAATAATCACTAATTAATCCTAATACACTATGACAAGAAAACTGAGTTCTAAACAGTTTACGTCATTAGTCCTCATCGTAACCGTGTTCGCAGGCTTCGCAATCGTAGGTTGTGAGTCTTCGACCACGGTTGAGGACTATTATGGCGTACAGTCGTCAGCGCCCTTCGATCCGTCGAAGCCGGTGGTGATCACTGAATTCACTCCCACGTCGGGTAGTGTGGGCCAGCAGATTTGCATCAAAGGCTCTAATTTCGGCAATGACACTTCGCAGGTGCACGTGACCATCGGCGGCAAGGAGGCTGTCGTGGTGAGCTGCCGTAGCGAGGCGCTCTATGCCTATGTCCCCAGTGCTGCCTACGACCAGATCGAAGGCACGACACTGAAAGGCTCTGTGTCCGTCGAAGTAGGCGGAAAGACGGGTAAGGCAGCACAGCCATTCACCTATGAGCGTAAGATGGTCGTTGGCCGTCTCTGCGGTAAGTTCTACGAGCGTGAGGATGATGCCGTCTGGACCGATGGCCCCTTCAGCGAATGTAGTGGCTTCAAGAACGACGGCGTGATGCAGTTCTCGCCTTATAACCACGATCACCTGTTCATCGTCTACGACCAGGAACCCCACTTCGGCACCGTCGCCCATGGTATTCAGCTGCTTGACCTGAAGAATAAGACTGTGCAGACCATCCTGCCGCTGTCCATGTTCTCTAACGAGCGTCTGCGCACCATTGACTTCGCCGTCGACCCCTTCGCCTACAATGAGGATGGCACTTTCCAGACAGACGAGGATGGTAACATCATCGGCCGTGCTCCCGAGGGATGGATCGACACCGCCACGCCCGAACAGAAGCGTTGGCGCGAGCACCTGATTATTTCGGCTGATAACGACGACCCCAACTACCGTGCCCACTCCGTGTACATCGTCGACCGCGATGCCGACGGTAACTTCAGCCGTAACTCACAGGTGCGTCAGCTGGCCAACTACCGTCAGTGTAATGGTGCCAGCCTCCACCCCGTGAACGGTGAGCTCTACTTCACGAGCTACCAGAAGGGTGAAGTCATCCGCCTCGACATGGATAAGTACTGGGATACCCTCATCCCCGATGCCAGTGGCGGTCGTTCCAGCTGGGATCCGTACGTGAACAATAACCTCACCGACGTGGCCTCTGGTGCCAGCTCCGGAACAGGTGCTTTTGAGATCCTGTTCACTGTGCAGGATACCTATTGGGAGTTCCAGATTGATATTCATCCTTCGGGTAAGTTCGCTTACATTGTCGTCATCAATCGTAACTATATCCTTCGCACTGACTACAATGAATCGACCAAGCGTTTCTCCGCTCCTTATGTCATCGCAGGTGATATGAGTGCCGAAGGTTTCACCGACGGTGTCGGTAAGAGTG
>CAMOSA010000025.1 GCA_946624335.1 uncultured Prevotellaceae bacterium | reverse complement strand
GTGGAAAGGGAAGTCTCCCCTCACGGGGAGATTTAGAGGGGTCTTCCCATTGACGGCCAGTGGAAAGGGAAGTCTCCCCTCACGGGGAGATTTAGAGGGGTCTTCCCATTGATGGCCAGTGGAAAAGAAAGTCTCCCCTCACGGGGAGATTTAGAGGGGTCTTTAGACAAAAGCCCATTCCATCGACAAACAAGCGGTGGAATGGGCTTTTACCTTCGATGAGAGTACAGAGTCACTTGGGCGTGTGAGCCTACAAGCCTAAGGGGTGACGGCCAATGGACATAGGGGTGTAAGCCAACGAGCCTAGGGGTGTCGGCGAATGGACATAGGTGTGTGAGCGAATGGACGTGTGACGGTGAGCGGCTATAGGCGTATGAGTAAAAAAAAGAAAATAGCCAAAATAAGCTTCACCCTTCACCATAGCCCTTAATTGAAAGGTTATCAATACGTTCCGAGGTGAACCTTTATCTTCATAAGTTTCACCAAGCTTCACCGTTAGATCGCGAATCTGGTACTGATCTCTCTCAGGGGTGCCGTTTGATGAAGTCACGCAAATCTCGTGATCTCATAGATTAACCACCGTGCGCCACGCCTTCGTGGCTTCAAGAGGGGTGACGCTTGGTGAAGCTTTTCATAATGAAGGTTCACCTCAGAACGTATTGATAGCCTTTCGATTAAGGGCTATGGTGAAGGGTGAAGCTTATTTTTGTAAATCGCGTAAAATGAGTTCTCCTATTATCGTCGTATCGCTCGGAATGTCGGATGAACCCGTTTTTTGAGGTTATGAAGATGTCAAAAGGCGTAGCGGGCACGTAGACCGAGGAGGTACTGGTCGCGGACGCTCATGAACTTCTCGTACTGCAGGCCGATGCTCCAGTCGCGTGTGATGCTGAAGTCGTAGCCGATGCCTAACGACCATTCGAAGCCGCTGTCGGAGGTCTTCTCGTTGACGACGTTGACACCGCTGACGGTGCTAAAGCCGTCGCCGAGCTCCTTGCCTGAAGGCATATAGCTGAAGTGGGATGCGCCGAAGTGGGAGTAGCCCAGGCCGACGCGGGGACGGATGTGGTGACGCCAGTTGCCCTTGATGAAGCGCAGCACGTCGTAGCTCACGTTGGCCATGAGGGAGAGGGCCTCCACGGAGGAGTGGCGGTCGTCGCTCCTGATGACGTTGTTGCTGGAGGTTACTTTGGGCGGCTGGTCTTGGGTGAGCTCGCTGTAGTAGTGCGTGCTGGCCTGATGCTTGCCGCTCCAGTCGTTGCCGAAATAGCCGAAGGAGAGGCTGGCCGAGAGGCCGTTGAAGTCGTGACCGACCTCCAGCGATATATTGGCGCCATGGAAGCTCTTGACCTTCTCGCTCAGGAACTGATGGTCCTTGGCCTGTGTGCCCACGCTGATCTCGGCAAAGCTCCTGTTCTCCTGCGCCATGACCGTGGAGCTGAGCATAGAGGCAGCCATGACAAACATCACATAGATCTTTTTCATTTTCTCTTATTTATTAAGGTTAAATGGTTTTATGCTCAAAAACGCCCGCAAATATACGTAAAATCCGCTGTGTGGACAAATATTTGTAAAAATTTAACACACCAATCAGCAACGTCGCAGGCCCAGCAAACCCACCCCCAGCAGACCCACCCCTCCTAATCGTTTATCGTTTATCGTTTAGGGCTTCAACCCTCACCGCTCAACCATAAGCGCTCAACCCTCAACCATAAGCGCTCACCCCTCACAGACCCACCCCCAACCCTGCCTCACGTGCTTAGCGCCGACTGCTGCGATTAGGTGAACCTATCTTGCATTCGTCGAGCACTGAGAAGGCCACTTCGGTAAAGACACTCAGTCTTTACCTCGTAGCCACCCGTGAGGGAGGGGAGTGGCTGGCGCAATGATGGCCAGTGGAAAGGGAAGTCTCCCCTCACGGGGAGATTTAGAGGGGTCTTTAGAGGGGTCTTCAGAGGGGTCTTCAGAGGGGTCTTTTGGTTGCTGCATCATCATCAAGCAATTGCTGCATCATCATCAAGCAATTGCTGCATCATGATGCAGCAACGCCCATTCCTTGGTTCATGAGCCATCACGAATGACTGTTCCGGGCCGCACGAATGACTGTTTCGGGCCACACGGCTAATCAAGAAGCGGTGAACGACTAATGGTTTCGCCCCACGACCTTCCTGCCGTTCACGATAAACACGCCACGCGTGGGCGGCGCAGACAGGCGACGACCGGCGAGGTCATAGATGACTGGTGTTGCCGACGGATGGGATGTGGAATCCTCATCGTCGAGGTCAAGCTGGCTGTTCCTGAGAATCGTCACGGAAAAGCGTTCGCCGACGGCCGTCTCGAAAGAGAGGATGCGTCCGTGCCCTTCGTTGCTGGCGATCAATTGGTCATCCGCATCAAAGATCTCACATAAGTCACCCCTTCTGCATTGCAGACGGCACGGTTGTCCAGCCAGCGAGCAGATGGTGGCACGAGCCTCATCGCCTTCCCATTCCACGTCAATGTCGAAGCCCCCTTCGGCCTTCATGCCGCGCACCGCCCCTCCAGCCTTCCACGCCTCGGGCACTGCGGGCAGCAGGCGCAGCGTCTGACCGTAGCTCTGCACAAGCATCTCAGCAATGCCCGCTGTCATGCCGAAATTACCGTCAATCTGGAAAGGCGGATGAGCCGAGAAGAAGTTGTAATAGACACCAGAGTACTGGGGATTTGTGCTCACGCCGTATGAACGTGCATGCTTCAGCGCCGCGGCAAGCACGCTATAGGCTCTTTCGCCGTCGCCCATCCTTGCCCAGAGGCATAGCTTCCACGCCATAGACCACCCCGTGCTCTTCGCGCCTCGCAACAGCATACTGTTCCTCGCCGCAGCCAACAGGGTCGTATCGCCCTCTAAAAGGTCGAAAGGATAGAGGCACATCAGGTGTGAGACGTGGCGATGATCCTGCTCCGTGGCCGCGGAATAGGGATGGTGCTTCCATTCCCGCAGGAGGACGCTGCCTTTTGTGACGCCATTGACTTCGGTGCCATATTTCCCGTCGTAGATCTCCGTGTGTATGCCTTTGTCCAGCGTGCGGAACTTCTCCTGGATGGCGGCGAGACGGCTCGCGGTCAGCCCTGCCGCTTGGCGTCCGACGATGCCGACGGCCTTGAGCGTACAGTCGAACACGTTCCACACGCATTGCTGGGTATGTGCCGTGCCGTTGTCCAACGGTCCTTGTTCGGGGCTCCATTCCTGCGGACATACCCATGTGCCGTCGTTGTCGCGAATGAGCCTCTTCATCCAGAAGTCGATGCAGCTGATCATCACAGGCAAAGCCTTCTCGCGCAGGAAGTTCACGTCCTGTGTGAAGAGATAATGCAGCCAAAGGTGCCAGCAGAGCCAAGCTGATGAGGCGCAGTAGGAATGATCGGGTCGCCACGCGTCGGTGTAGCCTAACGGATTGTTGGGCCATGAACAAACCCAGCCCTCCGTGATGCCCGTCATCTTCGCCGTGTATGTCCTCCAATAGGGCTGCTCCATCGCTCCCGCATAAACCCATTCAATCAGGGGCATCGCCGTCTCGGTCAGATTGGTTGTTTCTGCAGGCCAGTAGTTCATCTCGACGTTGATGTTGGTGTGTATGCTGCCGTGCCAGGGTGGTGTGTTGCTGTTGCACCATATCCCTTGCAGGTTGGTCGGCACGGCACCATCGCGGGACGAGGCGATCAGCAAGTAGCGTCCATAGGCGAAGAGGGTCTGCGCCATCGCCCTTCGTTCACCCTCCGAGGCCTCTTCGCCTTTCCGGATCAGCTCATCCGTCGGCAGGCTCGTGTCAGCCTCATTCAGCGTCAGGGTCATCCGCGAGAACAGGCTGCTATAGTCGTCCTCGTGATCGAGGAGCAACCGCTCCCAGCCTTTTGCTGACGCTGAGCTGGCGCTCAGACGTGCTTGGTGGACGTAGTCATCGGTTGCCTTCACATATCCCGTCGTCTTGTGGTCGTAGTTCGATGCCGCCGCCACGACGATGGTCAACTCCCTGGCTTTGTCAACAATAATGCCCTCTTCGGTGGCCTCCACCGAAGCCCCGTAATCCGCACTTACCGTCATGACGGTTGCCGCCTTGACCTTCTGCAAGGCGGTGAGCATCGTCGCCGTCTTGTCGGCATAGGTCACCTCTTCGCCATGAGTGCCCTTCAGCCGTATGCACTGCTTCAGCGCTGCTTCGGTAGCCGTCATGTGTACGACCAGGCAATGCGCGGGCCGGCTGCAGATGTATTCTCTCTGATAACGTATGCGCCCCGACTTCCATGCCACGTCAGCAACTGCTCGCGTGAGGTCCAGCGCGAAGTGGTAGTCCGTGACCGCACGTTTCGGGACGAGGTCATCAATATTAAGATACCCGAGGTTCTGATAATTGCCGAACTCGTCGCTGCTGCCCGTCCACAAGGTCTTTTCGTTGAGCTGCACGACCTCGCTGTTCACACCGCCCGCCACCATTGCCCCGATTTGTCCGTTGCCCAATGGCAGGTAGTAGTCCATCCACGCATTGCTGACCTCGCGGCTCTCCGCAGGTTGCAGGTACCATAAAGTCAGCGCATTCGCAGGCGCATAACTGGAGTCGCCCTCGACGACAGCAGCGTTCACCCCGACGCTCAACAGCGCAAGGCAACAGGCCAAATATACAGCCCACGTCCTCTCCACGGTTCACCCAACTATCACTTCACCACAACCTTTCTGCCGCCACGAATGTAGATGCCTTTCGGTAGAGTTGACGAGTGGACAAGTTGACGAGCGGACGAGTTGTTTGCAATACGGCGCCCGCTGAGGTCATACATCGCGCCAGCTTCCCCCTCGCCTTTAAAGTTCCCCTCGCCCGTTGGAGAGGGGTTAGGGGTGAGGCCGGGGGTTAGGGGGAGAGGCTGTATGGCGGTCTCTTCATCAATGCTAAACTCGGCGGTATAAGCCTCCTCATCGTTCTCGACCGTGATGGTATATTCACCCTTCTCATAGCCTGATATATCTGTGTTGAGACCAATAACGTTACTCGTCTGTACCTCCTTGCGATAGACCTCTGTGCCGCTGTCGTTGCAGATGGTGATGACATACGGACCAGCCAATGGCTTGAAGTTCACAAACAGCTGCTTAAGCGAGTACTCGCCCGTCAAAGGCTCATCGTCCCCACTCTCGCTGACAGCTCCTCTCCTCGGAGCCTTCGGCCTCGTCTTCACGGTATGCATGAAATCAATCGTATTCTTCTTGACCTCGGAAGGGTCAGGAGTCACACCATCAATGAGGTTGTGGTTGTAATAGAGCACCTCGTCACCGACTGTGCAGGATATAAGACTATCGTAATTACCACTCCAGTCAGAATAGAGCACATTCACTAATGGACTGGTAGGAGAGCCGACACCTTCCATCCAAATATTGCTCGAATCCTCATGGCCTCCATTTAAATCAAGTGGGGGAATGGTTATAGTTGTTACACATCCCTTAAAGAACTCGTAATAATGGTCGTTTAGCTCAAGGATAGTCGCCATTGTCTTAGCTTGTAGATAACTGGCCTCACCATTGTATATTTCGATTGTAACTCCTTGCGCGGATCCGAAATCATATAGCAACATAAGTTCATCGGTATTGGGGAATACGCCATAGATGCGGCGTTCATCCTCGTACCATGCGCCAACATATTCTGTCCATGGCGAGGCTTCAATTATCTCATGCCAACAGTTCATCTTCTTGCAATTGCGACCGTCAATGACCGTATCCCCTTCAAAATAATAGTATGCCAATTCTGTGGCATGAGTTCCACCCGCAGGACACCTTCCCACCTTCCACACTTTTCCTTCCTCGATGAAGGGACGATAATCGGTCTCCTCATACCTCTCGGTTATCTGCCCACAGAACTTCTCGTATTCACTTTCTATTGTAATGGTTATTGGGAATCGGGCGAATGTTCCTCCCCACTCTATGAATGTGGAGCCGATAAATGCGCTACCAAAAGCATCAAAATAGTTATTGTTGACATAAATCTTGAAGCTATCAGTAACATTTTCAAAATATATTCCTGTACTCGTATTGTCATTCTCTGCCCATATCTTGGATTTCGGATGATTCAGTCCGTCTTTGGCCTCATAGTCAAATCGAATGGGACGACGGTAATGATTGGGTGGAACGGAATTCTTGTTACCATAGATATAAACACCGTCTTCGATACAGGAAAGGAGTTCATGGGAAAACTGCTGAAATTTCTTGGGCAAGAATTTGTCTTCTATAGATCCGATACCCTCATACCAATAATAGTAAGACTGTATAGGTGAACTTCTCCAAGTTATTCGGCGAATAGGTATTCCATTGATTTCAACAATTTTATTCTCAACGACTTTCATTCCTGGCAAATAACCATATACTGTATCATCAAGCCTATCCCCGCTTTGTCCTGTTACATCATAATATAGCTTTTCTTGGATACTGTCTAATTGGACATAGTATGCCTTTCCATTTTCATCACGAAGAGCACCAGCATACGTCTCGAAGCGGGACGAACGATAATACAGTTTCTTATATTCCTTGTCATTGATGGTGGTGTCACCTTTAATGATATAAGAATAGTTTTGGTATGTTTTTGGATATGAGTTAAGTGTTCTCTGATAATTCCATACTTTCCCTTCTTTAGCGAGAGGGCGATAGTTATAGATGCCATGTCTGCTTCCGGGGACCTCTTGAATCGCTTTTATCACAGCATCTCTTAAGCCTGGGCTGTAGAGTTCTTTTTCACCTACATAACAGTTATGAAGGGCTTGACCTACTGGAATCGTATTTAAAGGAACATCCGCAACAGGACATACGGTTGAGCCAATTCCTTCTACCCATACTCCAAAAATTTGATCTGGATCATCCATCTCCTCTTGAGGAGACAAGAAGATGCATCGTAGGTTTTCTCCACCGATTTGAATTGTCACAATATCTGTTATCACACAAGTATATGTGTCATCACCACCAAGATAATCCATCAGAGGAGTTACAACGTCACCGACTTGAACACCGAAGTCATAAAGTAATGCATCGGCCTGTGACCCAGGTGCAAAATAACCCACCCTCATCCCCTCCTCATGGACGGCTCCTGCATATATGGCATCACCGTGCAGCATCTTTTTGCAGTGAACATCCGCGATAATCGTATCCTCTCCGAGATAAAACGATTCTGTCCAATAATCATTGGGGTCAAAATAATTTCTGTAATGTGCGACTCTCCACACCTTCCCTTCTTCAATGAAAGGGTGATAAGTAGCTCCTACTGCTATAGCGCAGCCGAGCAGGAGAAGAAGGCTAAAAATTGTCCGTTTCATCGTAGTATATTGTTTAGATTAATACCTTTTTTTCTTTTTCCATTCATTATTATCTCACCACAATCTTTCGACCGTCTTTAATATAGACTCCAGATGGTAAAGTACGAGGTACAATCTTTCGACCGCTCATATCATACACCGCGCCAGCTTCCCCCTCGCTCATAAAGTTCCCCTCGCCCTTTGGAGAGGGGTTAGGGGTGAGGCCGGGGATTAGGGGATGAGGCTCTATCCCTGTCCAATCATCGATGCTAAGCGCTGCCGTATAGGCCTCCTCATCGTTCTCCACCATGATCGTGTACATGCCTTTGGGGTAGTTGCCGATGACTGTGTTGATGGCAACGACATTGTTTGTCTGCACTTCCTTGCGATAGACTTCCGTGCCGCTGGCATTACGAATGGTGACGACAAACACTCCCGTTAAGTTCTTGAAGTTCAGGAATAGATTATTAAGTGAGTACATCCCCGTCAAGAGCTCCTCGTCCTCGCTCTCGCTGACTCCACCTCTCCTCGGTGCCTTCGGCCTCGTCTTCACGACGTGCGTGAAGTCAATCGTATTCTTCTTGACTTCATTGCCTCCGGCAAATGGGGAACCGTTGTAATAGAGCACCTCGTCGCCCACGGAGCAGGAAATAAGCACCTCGTCGCTCGCGCTCGCCGGATGCAGGCCGTGGAGGTTCTCCATCGGAGCGAACCTATTGCCAATGCCTTCCTGCCAGCAGACGACATGATCCTCGGACTGAAGATAAACACTCTCGCCCTTGTAGTTCTCACCCTGAACAGACTCCTTGCTGAAAATGGTGAGTTCATTGCCGCCAATGCTGACCACAGAACCGACGGGAGAAGCAAAGTCGTAGTGAAGGACAAGCTCCTGGCTGCCGGGATAAGCACAGAACACCTGGCGGTCCTTTTCATACAAAGCGCCGACATAAACGGTGTCCAATTCCCCATAACACCCGTCGCCATAATCCACCAGTCGGCATCGGCCCATCAACGTACACCTCTGGCCATTGATCAACGTATCGGGAGGATAAGGACAAAAGATGTAATGGTACATCTGGCTGTACCCCTCGCCGTCGGGATTCGGGATGCCCGTGCGCCACACCTTTGCCCGCTCGATGAAAGGACGATAGTCATACTCCAGACCATGCACCGTCAGGATCCTCGCGAAGTCCTGCCAACCCGCTGTCGCCTTATACTTGTCGATGGAGCCGAGGGGAACATAGAGCGTAGCGTCGTCGAAAATGTTAACGCTGAAGATCCTATTTTCATCCCACTTCCCAGTAATTGCAAAAGGATTCATGATCAACGAGGTGACCAACCTGATACGGCAATTCTCAAAGGCGCCCTGTCCGATGCTTGTCACGCTGGCAGGGATGGTCAGCGAGTACAGGTCGCGGCAGCCGTCGAAAGCATGTGAGCCGATGCTTGTCACCTTGTTGCCAATACTCAACTCCCACAAGCACTCACAGCCCATAAACGTCTCATCTCCGATGGCGGTGACACCATTGCCAATGGTCACGTTCGACAGGCGCTTACAGCCCGTAAAGGCATTGTCACCTATTGATATGACGTTGTCGGGAATGGACAGGTAACGCAAGTCTGTGCAATTGGCGAATGCGTGATGGCCTATTGTCGTCAGGTGGTCGGGAGCCGTAAAGTAGTCCTTGATTTGGCTGTCGGCAAACGCATAGTCCCCTATTTCGACCAGGCGGCTCCCGAGCGACACGGAGTCCAGGCTCGCACTGTAACGGAAAGCATGATCGCCAATGCGCGTCACACTGAGCGTTCTATTCATATAGGTCACTTCCTCGGGGATGACAACCCGCCCCGCATAGGTGTAAGCATTGTCCTCAAGGTTGTCCGTTTTATACGTCACTTCCAACTCCTGTCCATCATTGATGTAGTTGTAATAGATGGTCACACCGTCTGCATTCACGACGGCAATGTCGTAAGCATAGACATTGGCCATCGCGAGCAGGAAGAAAAATGTAAAAAACGTCCGTTTCATAGCTATTTATTGGTTATTGGTTAATGATTCATTTTGTATTCTCTCGATGACGAGTTCTAAGGGCGTGTCGGGGTCGTCCTCGCCGAAGACTTCCTTCTTGAGCTTCTGCTTGCGGTGCTGCACGGCAGAGATGGTGAGCCCGTAAATGTTGCCGATGGCTCGGTTGGTGAGGTGCAACCGTATGAGGATGCAGAGCTGTATGTCCTCCTCCTTGAGCTCGGGATAGTGCTGTCGCAGGTACGCGATGCGGTTGCCATCGATGGCGTCGAGCGTTCGTTCCATCTCCTCCCATTCGTGTGGGCTGATGGCGATATGCCGTTTGTCCGCCTTGCCGACCTTCTGTATGACCTCAGTGCGCTGAAGGATGAAGTCCTGCAGGAAGGCTATGGTACCGTCGCGCATCCGTAGTTCGTTCTCGTGGCGGATGAGCTGCTGCTGGTGGATGAGGCGTTCCTGCTGACGCAGGCGCATCTGATGCTTTCGTTTGGCTTTCTCGGCACGGATGACCAACAGCGTAGCCACCAACAGGATGAGAAGCAGCGCGATGCCGCCCCATAGCATACGGCGATGGAGGACGGTCTTGTAGCGCAGACGCTCGTTCTCGCGTTCCTGCACAAGGGCGTTCTGGTAGTAGTCGTCCTTCTGTTGCAGGGCTTTGAAGTAGAGGTCTTCGGCATGACCGAAGGCTTCGTCGATAGCCTCCTCGGCGCTCTCGGTATCGCTGCGCCGCAGGGCAAGTTTGGCAAGGTTGCTCTGCACGATGTATGCCGCCTGCAGGTCGTCGCCGGGCTGCATGCCACGATAGACCGCTTCGGCCTCGGTGAGCGAGTCGCAACTGACGAGGCAACGCGCCAGCACCTGCTGTGCGCCGAGCTTGAGGTGATCGGGGGCACAAGCGGCGGCCTCGCGGGCATAGCGCAGTGCCTCGCCGTACGCGTCCATGGCCCAATGGATGTTGGCGAGACTCGTGAGGGTCTGGCTCACAAGTTCCGTGCCGAGGGTGTCCTGCGAGGCTACGGCGAGGTCGTAGGCACGGCGCGCATAGTCGAGGGCTTCGTCGTAGTTCTCATCGCCGTTGAAAGCGACCTGGCTCGCGTACGTACCTATATAATCTAATATGATGATGAGGTTGCGCGGGCTGTCGGGCTTCTGCTGATAGCTCTCCAAGGCTTGCTTGGCCATGGCGAGCGCCTCGGCGCTGTTGCCCCACGCGAGGGATTCGGCCAGGCGCAGCTGGGCGAGATAGAGGGTGTGGTTGTCCTTCTCGCGTTGCGCACGGCTGACAGCCTCGTTGAGCAATTGCTCGCCCATGCGCACGCTGTCCTGATCGAAGGCCTCAAGGGCCTGCTCGTAGCAGCTGCGGGCATCACGCGAAGGGGCAGCGGCGCGGTCGGAGCGGCACGCCATCGTCAGCCACACAGGGGTGAGCAATAGGATCTTCAGAGCTGTTTTCATGTCTGATGGTTGAAATCTGCGGCAAAGTTACGGTGTTTTTCCGTAGCTTGTATCGCTTACCCCATGGAAAATATTGGGCCACGACGTTTTCAGAAGGGGCTCATCATCAACGTCCTAACCTTTCGGGCATCACAAAGGGGGTGGAAAATAAGCGAAGAGAGAGGGCGTGGCACTCATTGGCCACGCCCTCTCTCTCTGTATATATATATATAAGGTGTAGGGTCGGTGCGCTTTACGCTTCGCCCTCTTCCTTGATCTTACGTCCCATGATGAGGTAGGCGGTGGGGGCTGCGATGAACATGGATGTCAGCGTGCCGATGATGACGCCGAGGATCATGGCGAAGGCGAAGCTCTTGATGCTGGCACCGCCGAAGACGAAGATGAACAGCAGGACGATGAACGTGGAGACGGACGTGTTGATGGTACGCGTCAGGGTAGCGTTCAGCGACTGGTTGAAGAGCAGCTGCTTGTCGCGCTTGGGATAGAGGCCGAGGTTCTCACGGATACGGTCGAAGACAACCACCTTATCGTTGATGGAGTAACCGATACAGGTCAGCAGAGCGCCGATGAACGTCTGGTCGATCTCGAGCGAGAAGGGCATCCAACCCCAGCAGAGGGAGAACATACCGAGGATGAAGATGGTATCGACAGCCAGAGCCGTGATAGCACCTACGGAGAAGGCGACGTTGCGGAAGCGAACGAGGATGTAGACGAAGATGACGATCATGGCCAGGATGACGGAGATGATGGCGCCGCGGGTGATGTCGGCGGCGATGGAGGGTCCTACCTTCTGCGAGCTGATGATGGAGCCTCCGGCGCGCTCGTCGCGGTTGATGAAGGTCTGCTCGTCGAGGTCGGCGCTGAGGAGGCCGCCTTTCTTGAGGACGTCGAAGAGCTTGGCCTCGATCTCGCTGTCTACTTCAGCACCGTCTTCATCGATGCGGTAGTTGGTGGAGATGCGGATGGTCTTGCCCTCGGTGCCGAGTGCGATGGCGCTGGTGTTGCTCTCGGGGAAGGCGTCGGCGAGGAGGCCGCGCACGGTCTCGGGCTGCACTTCGTTCTCGAAGAGGACGACGAAGTTGCGGCCGCCGGTGAAGTCGATGCTCTGCGAGAAGCCGCGGGCGATCCATGAGCCGATGGAGATGACGGCGATGGCGCCGAAGATGGCGAAGGAGCGCTTGTAGGAGCCCATGAAGTTGAAGTTGGTGTTGGAGAGGAACTTCTCGCTGAGCTTCGTCGTGAAGGTCAGGTCGAGCCACTTGTCCTTGGCCATGCGGCCGTCGAAGACTACGCGCGTGAGATATACAGCGGTGAAGAACGAGATGACGATACCGATGATGTAGGTCGTGGCGAAGCCGCGGATGGGTCCTGTGCCGAAGTAGTAGAGGATGATACCCGTGAGGATGCTCGTGACGTTGGAGTCGATGATGGCGCTGAAGGCATTGCTGTAGCCGGCGCTGAGGGCCTGGCGCACGGCCTTGCCGCTGCGCATCTCCTCCTTGGTGCGCTCGAAGATGAGCACGTTGGCGTCAACGGCCATACCGAGCGTCAGCACCATACCGGCGATACCGCTCATGGTCAGTGCGGCCTGGAAGCTGGTGAGGATGCCGAGGGTGAAGAAGAGGTTGAGCAGCAGGGCGCAGTTGGCGACCATGCCGGGGCGGAAGCCGTACATGGCTACCATGTAGAGCATCAGGGCGATGAAGGCGAGGAGCATACTCCACATACCCTGGCGGATGGACTCCTGACCGAGGGTAGGACCTACGATCTCATCGCTGACGATGTTGGCGGGCGCGGGCATCTTACCGGACTTCAGCACGTTGGCCAGGTCGCGTGTGTCCTCGGGGGTGAAGTGTCCGGTGATCTGGCTGTTGCCGCCGGTGATCTCGTTCTGCACGTTAGGTGCGCTGTAGACGTAGTTGTCGAGTACGATGGCGATGGGGCGGTGTACGTTGGCCTTGGTCAGTGCGGCCCAGCGACGTGCGCCCTCGACGTTCATCTGCATGCTGACGCAGGGGCGTCCGTTGTTGTCGTATTCGTCCTTAGCGTCGGTGACGACATCGCCTTCGAGCGGTGCGCGTCCATTGCGCTCGGTGACCTTGATGGCATAGAGCTCGAAGACTTCTTCGTTCTTGTCGATGCCCTTGACGCCCCAGAGGAGCTTGAGGTCGGAAGGCAGCACGGCCTTGGCCTCGGGCGACTCAAAGAGGGCGTTGAGGGCTTCCATGTCGCGCTTGCTGGCATAGCCGACGCAGGCGCCGTTGTCCTGGTTGAGGACTTGCAGGCGAGCCAGCACGGGGTGTGCCTTGATGGCCTTCTCTATCTCTTCTGCCGACTGGGCTTCGGCCTGTGCGTCGCTTCCCTCGGCTTTCTTGGCGATGTTGGCCAGCTCTTCGTCGCTGACGGCTGAGTCGCCGGCGTTGACGATGGTGGCTGCGACATCTGCCTTGTAGCCTTCGGGCAGGTCGACGTTGATGGCCTGCTTGACTTCCTCGATGGCCTGCTGGAGGGAATCGACCTCGCCGCCCTCGACGCCGTCAGCAGCGAGCTTGCTGTCGAGCGAGATGAGGTAGGGCACGGCTTCCGTGGTCGTATAGGTCTCCCAGAACTCGAGGTTGGCCGATCCCTGGAGGAGCTTACGTACGCGGTCGGGCTCCTTGATGCCCGGCAGCTCGACCATGATGCGTCCTTCCTGTCCTTCGAGAGCCTGTATGTTGGGCTGTACGACGCCGAAGCGGTCGATACGTGTGCGGATGACGTTGAACGAGTTGTCGATGGCGGCCTTCACTTCTTCGCGCAGGACACGCTCCACTTCGCGGTCGGTGCTCTTGGTGTTGACCTTGCCGCGCAGCTGCTGTGTGGCGAAGAGCTCAGCCAGGTTGCTGTTGGGCGCAATGGCCTTGTAGTCCTTGATGAACAACGTGATGAAATCGCCCTGGCCTTGCTTGGCTTCCTTGGCAGCTTGCTCCACGGCCTGGTTGAAGTTGGCGTCTTCCTTGTGGTCGGCCAGTGCCTTGACGACATCGGGCACGGAAACTTCGAGGATGACGTTCATGCCGCCTTTCAGGTCGAGGCCTAAGCCGATACCCATCTCGCGGCACTCCTTGAGGGTCCACACACCGAAATACACTGGTTCGTTGAGCAGCGAGTCGAGGTAGTGCTGCCCGGCGACTTCGCCCTCAACGGCGGCAATCTTGGCTGCCTTGTTCTCGTGGTAGTTCGTGACGAACGAGAAGCTCAGGTAGAAGATGCAAACCAGTGCCAAGAGGACGGCAAAAGTTTTTACAATTCCTTTGTTTTGCATTTTGTTTAAATGATTATTTGAGTTTATTGTTTTTGCTTATCTCAGGCTATTCTTCGCAAAATAGCGCGCAAATATACGCTTTTTTTGTGGAAGAATGACGATTAAGGGGCAAATATTTGGTTTTTTGATGGATTTTTGATGGTTTATTGCATATTTAAGGTGTTTTTCTGGCCAAATGTGTGCAAATAGGTAGGTGATCGGAGTAGGTTATGGTGTCGCACACTGATGTCTGGAAACTTCTCCACCGATCGGGCGAAAACAGGATATGGTCGATGCGAACGGGGAATCCTTTATCGTGATAGGTGAAGCCTACTCCGTTGCCGCTCTCACGGTAGGCGCTGCGCAGGTTCTTCGTCAGGACGCGGTGCGTGTAGGAGACCGGTGTGTCGTTGAAGTCACCGCAGAGGATGATGGGTCGCGGCAGCCAGCTGTCGATGAGCCGCTGTACGCTGTCGACTTGCAGCCCACGCTTGGGCAGTGCGACGGTCAGGAGGTCGGCAACGGGCTGCAGGCCCTTGCGCATGGAGTCGCTATGGTGCTTCTCGATGGCTTCGATGTAGGCGTTCCGGACGTCGGGCGACAGTTGGTTGCTCTCGAGGTGCTGGTTGATGACGAGGATGGTGTCGGCACCTTCGAGCAGCAGGGCTTTCATGCAGTGCCCCGAGCTGCCGGGCAGCGCGAGCGTGTCGGCCTCGAGGATCGGCAGCCGCGAGCAGAGGGTGAACTCCTTGATGTTCCTGTATTCATAGCCCGCCTGTTCAAATTGTTCCTTGATGGTCGAACGCGGTGACGTCTCCTGCAGGCAGAGGATGTCGGCGTTGGTGGCGATGAGGTAGTTGACGACGGCGTTGGAGCCATCGTCGAGGGCCGCGTCCTTGCCGCCATAGCCTCGTGTGTTGTAGGAGACGACGGTCAGCGTCGAGTCGACGGCGGGCGTTGGCCAGTTGACAGGGACATAGTCGCGCACGAAGCTGCCGCAGCCCAGGATGCCGACGATGGGGATCCACACGCGCTTGGCTTTGAAGATCAGCCAGAAGAGCACGAAGAGGAGGTCGGCCAGGAGGAACAGGGGGAAAGCCAGCGCCAACAGGCCGAGCCGCGGATGCCAGTCGGGCGGCAGATAGGTGACGGCGCAGCTGGCCCACAAGAGGAGTATGGCCGCGATGTTAGCTGCCACGAACAGCTGCACCAGAAAGAGCTTGACCTTCTTCATGAGTTGCTGGCGTCGAACAGTTTGCGCTTCTCCTCGGCCGTGAGGCTGTCGTAGCCGCCTTCCTTCACCTTGGCCAGGATGCGGTCCACCTCTTCCTCGCGTTGTTTCTTCTGCTGTCGCCAAGCCATGTCGTCGGCATGTTTCGTGCTGCCGGCGTTCACTTTCATCTTGGGCTTGGTGCGTGCTGCCCACCACTGCTTGAGCTGTTGCCAGCGTGAGGGCCGTGTGGCTTTCTCGGTAACGTCTTCGTAGCGCGTGAAGTAGTTGTCATAGCCGCCGAAACCGCCATAGTTGCCGCCTCCGCCGAAGAAACGGTTGCTGCCGCCTCCCTTCTTGCGCCAATACATGATGAGCGCCAAGCCGAAGAGCATACCGCCGAGGTGGGCCATGTGCGCTACGTTGTCACCGCGGTTGGCCATGGCGCTGAGCAGCTCGATGACGGCGTAGCCCATGACGAACCACTTGGCCTTGATGGGTACGGGTATGGGAATGATGAACATACGCTCCTCGGGAAAGGTCATGCCGAAGCTGAGCAGGATGCCGTAGACGGCGCCGGAGGCGCCCACCGTCGTCCAGCGGTTCAGGTAGGCCTGCATGGGGATGGAGATGCCGTCGAGGTTCACCGCCTCATACGCTGCCAGGCCGTTGTAGAGGTATTCGGCATACTGCACGCCCTCCTGCACGAGACCTGCGCCCAGACCGCAGACGACGTAGTAGAAGAGAAAGCGTTGCGAACCCATCACCTGTTCCATGATGCGGCCGAACATCCACACGGCAAACATATTGAAGAACAGATGCTCCAGTCCGCCGTGGACGAACATATAGGTGAAGAACTGATAGAGGCGGAAGTCGGAGGCCAGAAAGAAATGCAGGCCCAGCAGGTCGTCGAAGTCGATGCCATATCGGTTGGCGACGTACTTGGCAAGAAGCATCAGTATGTTGATGATGATGATGTTCTTGGTGACGGGTGGCGTATTAAAATTCATAAAATGAGTCTTATGTTAAGTTTTAGGGCGCAAAAGTAGGCATTTTTAAGGGGAAAAACGCCTAAAATCACATAAAAATAAGCTAAAAGGGCTCTTTTTTGCCTAAAAAGTTGGTGGAACCGCAATCTTTCGTTACATTTGCCACAAGATTTGGCCCATGAAAGCCTCTTAAGCACTAAAAGAATCGTTTTTTTTAACCCCTTTAATAGATTAACTTATGAACAAGACTGATTTGACAAGCGCCATCGCCGCAAAAGCCGGCTTGACGAAAGTTGATGCCAAGAAGGCACTCGACGCAACAATCGAAGCTATCACCGAAGCCCTGAAGGCTGGTGACAAGGTCGCTCTCATCGGATTCGGCACATTCGCCGTTGCCAAGCGCGATGCTCGTCAGGGCATCAACCCCCAGACGAAGCAGGTCATCAAGATTGCAGCCAAGAAGCAGGCTAAGTTCAAGGCTGGCGCAGAGCTCGACGCTGCAATCCAGTAAGAATGTATTTTTTTGCACTCTTTTCATCAGGAAGCCACCCCCGCAGGGTGGCTTTTTTGTGCACAAAAGCGTAATTTGTACAAATAAATCGTAAATCGTCCCTCGTAAGTCGTAAATAATGACTACCTTTGCACCCAAATTTGAAATTATATATAAATAAGGTATGCAAATCGAGTCAACACTCACGGCAGGCATCCAGGCCGCCATCCAATCGTTATACGGGCAGTCGGTGCCCGAGAACATGGTGCAGTTGGGCACCACCAAGAAGGAGTTCGAGGGGCATCTGACGCTCGTCGTCTTCCCCTTCCTGAAGTTGAGCCGCAAGAAACCCGAGGACACGGCGCAGGAGATCGGCCAGTACCTCGTCGACAACCTGCCGGAGGTCGTGGCGCGCTTCAACGTCATCAAGGGCTTCCTGAACATGGTCATCGCCGACAGCTGCTGGGTCAGCCTGCTTGCTGAGGTATGCCAGTCGGAGCACTATGGCCTGAAGCCTGTCACGGAGGCGTCGCCTCTCGTGATGATCGAATACTCATCGCCCAACACCAACAAGCCGCTGCACCTGGGCCATGTGCGCAACAACCTGCTCGGCTGGTCGCTGGCGCAGGTCATGCAGGCCAACGGCTTCCGTGTCGTCAAGACCAATATCGTCAACGACCGAGGCATCCACATCTGCAAGTCGATGCTCGCGTGGCTGAAATGGGGCAACGGCGAGACGCCCGAGAGCACGGGAATGAAGGGCGACCATCTCATCGGCAAGTACTACGTCGCTTTCGACCAGCACTACCGCGCTGAGCTGAAGGAGCTGATGGAACGCTACATGGCCGAAGGCATGGACGAAGAGGCCGCCAAGGAGCGGGCCGAGAAGGAGAGCCCCCTGATGCAGGAGGCACGCGCCATGCTGGTGCGCTGGGAGCAGAACGACCCCGAGGTGCGCGCCCTGTGGAAGCGCATGAATGACTGGGTCTACGCCGGCTTCGACGAGACATATCGCGCCCTGGGCGTTGGCTTCGACAAGATCTACTACGAGAGCCAGACCTACCTCGAAGGTAAGGAGAAGGTGATGGAAGGCCTCGAGAAAGGCTTCTTCTACCGTCGCCCCGACGGCAGCGTGTGGGCCGACCTCACGAAGGAGGGCCTCGACGAGAAGCTGCTGCTGCGCTCCGACGGCACCAGCGTCTACATGACCCAGGACATCGGCACGGCCAAGCTGCGCTACGAGGACTTCCCCATCGACAAGATGATCTACGTCGTCGGCAACGAACAGAACTACCACTTCCAGGTTCTCTCCATCCTGCTGGACAAGCTCGGCTTCAAGTGGGGCAAGGATCTCGTACACTTCTCCTACGGAATGGTAGAGCTGCCCAACGGTAAGATGAAGTCGCGCGAAGGCACCGTCGTCGATGCCGACGACCTCATCGCCAAGATGATCAGCGATGCCCGCGAGATGAGCAAGG
>CAMOSA010000024.1 GCA_946624335.1 uncultured Prevotellaceae bacterium | reverse complement strand
GGTGGGTCTTGGGGACGCGCTGACCGCCTACGAGGCTGGTCATGCCGCTGTCGCCAGTGCGGGTGTAGAGGTGGGAGGACATGGGGAGAGTTGAAAGTTGAGAGTTGAGAGTTGAGAGTTGAAAGTTGAGAGTTCTTCGCAAGCGAAGCGAGCAGAGCTCGAGCGGAGAGTTGAGAGTTGAAAGTTGAGAGTTGAGAGTTGAAAGTTGAGAGTTGAAAGTTGAAAGTTGAGAGTTGAGAGTTGAAAGGTTCTTCGCAGGGCGAAGCGAACAGAGCTCGAGCGGAAAAGACCCACCCCCAACCCTGCCTCACGTGCTTAGCGCCGACTGCTGCGATTAGGTGAACCTATCTTGCATTCGTCGAGCACTGAGAAGGCCACTTCGGTAAAGACACTCAGTCTTTACCTCGTAGCCACCCGTTAGGGAGGGGAGCCAGAGGACAGGCATTTTTTACTTTTTAATTCATTTTTAATTTTTCTCTTTTAATTTTTAATTCCCCGCAGGGGTTTACTTCCCCGCAGGGGTCAGAAGTTGACTGGGGAGGGGAGCCAGAGGACAGGCAATTTTTACTTTTTAATTCATTTTTAATTTTTCTCTTTTAATTTTTAATTCCCCGCAGGGGTTTACTTCCCCGCAGGGGTTTACTTCCCCGCTGGGGTCAGAAGTTGACTGGGGAGGAGAGCCAGAGGACAGGCATTTTTTACTTTTTAATTCATTTTTAATTTTTCTCTTTTAATTTTAAATTCCCCGAAGGGGGTTACTTCCCCGCAGGGGTTTACTTCCCCGCAGGGCTCAGAAGTTGACGATGTAGTGCTGGCGGTTGAGACGGGGGCCAAAGAGGATGATGCCGTAGTCGTAGAGGTCGAAGGTGATGACGGTCTGTGGGTCGTGCTGCAGGCGGTGCCAGGCGGCCAGCGCGTCGCTGTCGTGGTGTATGCCCTCGGCGATGACCATCGACGCCGGTGGCATCGGCGGCAGGTGAAAGGGCTTGAGGTGCTCATGGCTCACGAAGAGCAGGTCGGGTGGGGCAGAGTGTTCAAGCGGTGACGAGGTGCTGTGCGGCGAGGTGCCGTCGGGCGGCATGCCATCGGGTGTGACCCATCGTGCTGTGGGCACGGCGGCAGCCATATAGGCACGTTCCGTCGGGCGGTCGCCGAGGAGGACGATGGTGTGGGGATGGACGTAGTTGGCCAGGCGGAACAGCAGACGTGAGCACTGCAGCGGATAGGCCTTCAGCCAGCGCACCCACCACGGATGCAGGCCGTCGAGGGCGGCGTAGGCGTAATAGGTCCCCCGCTCGTAGACCACACCGCGTAGGAAGCTGTAGGCGAAAGGCGAGTGAACGCCGTAGCCGCGGCGGTGGCGGAAGCGACGGATCCATACCCATGGGCGACGGAAGAGGGGTGGCGAATAGTGCATCACGAATTGACTTATGTTTGTAAATTGCGCACAAAATTATGAAAAAAATCCCGAAGAGCCATCTTTTTCTCACTTTTTTGTGTATTTTTGCGCCGTAAATAAGCCCGTGCCTGGGCGGTCAATAACACAAACTAAGAGAAATTTATGAGAGAACTGACACAGAATGAGATGGCGCAGCTCGAGGCTCAAGGCTGCTCATCCGACGATTGGTCGCGCGTCCAGATAGCTGACGGTGCGAGTCTGAAATATGTGCGCGGCGTACGCTTCACGGGTGACATCCGCCTCGGATGTTTCCGCAAGAGTTTCGAGATGCCCGGGGGGATGCACAAGCACACGGGCATCTTCAACGCCACGCTGCATAACGTCACGATCGGTGATGACTGCTGCATCGAGAACATCAAGAACTATATCGCCAACTACGACATCGGTCACGACAGCTTCGTCGAGAACGTCGACATCATCCTCTGCGACGGTCCCTCGAGCTTCGGCAACGGTGTCGAGGTGGCTGTGCTGAACGAGACGGGTGGCCGCGAGGTGACCATCCACGACCGTCTGACGGCTCATGAGGCATACTTCGAGGCCTTCTACCGTCATCGTCCCGAGCTGATAGCCGCCCTCAAGCGTTTCGCCGCCAACCGTGTCAGCGAGCGCACCAGTCTGCGTGGCACCATCGGCGACCACGTCACCATCGTCGACACGGGCTACATCAAGAATGTATATATAGGTTCGCACGCGAAGATCGAAGGTGCCGGACGCCTCAAGAACGGAACGCTCAACAGCCGCGAGGAGGCTCCGATACACATCGGCTACGGCGTCATCTGTGATGACTTCATCGTCCAGGACGGTTCCTCGGTGGAGGACTGCACGACGCTCTCCCGCGTCTATGTCGGCCAGGCCTGTTCGCTCGGCCATGGCTATTCGGCCTCCGACTCGCTCTTCTTCAGCAACTGTCAGGAGGAGAATGGCGAGGCCTGCGCCATCTTCGCGGGGCCGTTCACGGTGACGCATCACAAGTCGACGCTGCTCATCGCCGGCCTCTTCTCGTTCATGAATGCCGGCTCGGGCAGCAACCAGAGCAACCATATGTACAAGCTCGGCCCCATCCATCAGGGCTCCATGGAGCGTGGCGCCAAGACATCGAGCGACTCCTATATCCTCTGGCCGGCACGTATCGGCGCCTTCTCGCTCGTCATGGGTCGCCACAGCAGCCACTCCGACACCTCCGACCTGCCCTTCTCCTACCTCATCGAGAAGAACGGCGAGACATACCTGGCGCCCGCCGTCAACCTGCGCTCGGTGGGTACCGTACGTGATGCCCAGAAGTGGCCCAAGCGTGACAAGCGCTATAAGGAGGGCCGTATGGATCAGATCAACTTCAACCTGCTCTCGCCTTACACCATCGATAAGATGATGCGCGGCCTGCACGTCCTTGAGGAACTGGAGCGCCTGAGCGGCCCCACCAGCGATGTCTATGCCTACCAGAGTGCCAAGATCACCAACAGCTCGCTCCACCGCGGACAGCAGCTCTACCGCATCGCCATACAGAAGTTCCTGGGCAACTCGCTGATCTCACACCTCGAGCGCACCGACTGCTCGTCGGCTGAGAGTCTGCTCGAAGCGCTGAAACCGCGGCGCACAGAGGGCCGGGGCACATGGGTCGACTTGGCCGGACTTATCGCACCTAAGGAGCTGGTCAACGCGCTGCTCGACGATGTCGAGTCGGGCAAGATACAGAGCACCACAGAGTTCGATGCCGCACTCCGGCGTATGAACGACAACTACTATCGCTACGAGTGGACCTGGGCTTACGATAAAATGCTCGAGTACTACGGCCTCTATCCCGACCGCGTCACCATCGACGACCTCATCCGTATCATCGAGCAGTGGAAGGAGAGCGTCGTCTCGCTCGACCGTATGCTCTACGCCGACGCCAAGAAGGAGTTCTCGCTCTCGGCACACACCGGCTTCGGCTTCGACGGCGCCAGTCAGACCACCGTGGAGCGCGACTTCGAGCAAGTGCGTGGCGACTTCGAGAGCAACCCCTTCGTCACCGCCACCCTCGAACACATCGACCGCAAGTCGGCTCTCGGTGACCACTGGATCAGCGTCCTCAAGGCGCTGTGAGACCAGCCCAGGCAGGGCTGTGAGGGCAGCACGGGGCAGCAATGCGTGCAGGTTTGACACGCATTAATGCCTGCTTTTGGTTAATAATCTTTAATGTCCGAGGCGAAAATCTCCTCGGACATTTCTTTTCCCACATTATTTGCTATCTTTGCGCCGCCAAAGGCACAAAATGACACAGAAAGATACATCCGCAAGCTAACAAACCAACTTTATTATTCACTATTAAATTAATCGTTTATCTATGAAGAAAATCTACTCTGTAATGATCCTGCTGCTCGGCTTGTTCATCGCCTTGCCCGCAGCAGCACAGGACGAGGTGACGCTGACCATCAGCGCCAAGACCGGTGACTGGACAGCAGCCGGCAGCCCCGTCTACGCCAATGAGTATGCCACGGCTGCTCAGAATCCGGGCGTCACCATCTTGCACGTTACACGCAGCGGTGATCATCGCAACAATATGTATTTCTACGACGGCACGAACCTCGGTATCTACAGCACCTTCGGTTCGACCGAGTCTGAGGACTACTGGATCACGCCTACTGCTGGCTGGTATGTCTACAAGGTCGCTTTCGACTTCGTGCCGGGCAAGCACCCCAACTTTGCTCAACCCAGTGGCGTGACCTGTTTCATCAACGGTGAGTTTGAGACCACCAGCAACGGCGCTGACGATGTGGCTCACCTCGAAGCTACTGATCTCGACCCGGAGCTCGACAAGGCCATCCTCACCGTCCAGCAGGTCGACGCTCATTGCTTCGCTTTCACCAGCAACTTCACGGTCACGCTGAAGAAGCAGGACGCTCTCGTCGCCGCGTGGGCTGAGTTCAAGACCACCTTCGACAAGTACACGGCCTACACCGTAGAGGACTTCCCTGTCGGCACCGAGCCCGGCTACTATAGCGAGGAGGCCGTCAACGCCTTCTTCGCCGCTGTCGCCTCCGCTGCGGATATTGACAATATGGATTATGACGAGGTGACCGTTGAGATGCTCGAAGCCGCCCAGAAGGCCATGAACGACACCTTCGCCGCCATGGTGGCCTCGAAGGTCGCCCTCACCGTGGCTGATGGCTACTACCGCTTCCGCGCTGCCATGGACTATGACGACGGCAATCCCAAGTATCTGGCTTGTCTGCCCACCTCCACGGCTGGCACGTATGTCGGTTACTGGTACACCCCGACCGACGCTGAGGACAATTACATCAATATCTTCAAGGTGGCTAAGAGCGGTGACAACTACGACATCATGAACGTCGCCTACAGCACACGTTTCTCTGGTCCCACGGCCACCAGCGGTTACGCCCTGCTGACGACGACCAGCACCGAGCTGGTTGCCATCGACGGCGTATCGGCCGAGTTCGTCAATATGCGCTTGGCCTCCAAGGATGCCAATGCCACCTTCTACTTCCATCAGGGCAGCCATAATGCCGGCGCTGGTACAAAAGGTTACGTCGTAGGTTGGAGCACCTCCTATTCGAACGGCACTCCTGGCCCGACGGAGTGGGTGCTCGAACCCGTCAGCGACAGCGAAGTGGAGAGTGCACGAATGGAATACGAGGCGTTCAAGGCTCATCAGCAGCTTGTCAACGACTACAATAACCTGCTCAAAACCGCCGCAGCAGAGCTGCCCAAGACCCAGGACGGCTGCGAAGGTGAGGCACTCATCACCGACGCCGAGCAGTTCAGCTCACCCTTCTCCGACTCTCAGGAAGGCCTCGACTTCGGCGCACTCATCGACGATAACCCCGCAACCTATTGGCACTCCGATTGGCACGCTGGCGACCAGCCCAACCATAGCCACTACCTGCAGGTCGACCTCAGCCAGGCTAAGTACACCCTGGCCCGTCTGACCATCACCCGCCGTCCCGTCGCCAACGACCACGTCACCGTATGGGGCGTCTATGGTAGCAATGATCCTGAGGCCGCTGACGAGGATTGGACTCAGCTGATTAAGCTCTACACTCCCTTCGGCAACAACACCGAGACAGTCTCTGGCCTCGTCTTCGACGGCAAGGGCTATATGTACCTCCGCTTCTACATCGACGGTACGACCAACAACCGCGGCTACGGCCACGCCAGCTTCTTCCAGCTCTATGCTGTCGAGAGCCTCGATGGCACCGTATACGCCTCCATCGGCGAAACCGCAGCCCAGCTGGCTGATGTCATCGCCGCTCAGCAGAACCTGACCTCCGACGAACTGACTCAGGAACACTTCGACGCCCTGAAGGCTGCTTACGACGCCTTCCACGCCAAGTTCAGCGACCCGACGGAGATGCGTGAGCTCATTCAGCAGGCCGACGGCCTCGCCTCGGGCATCGTCGAGGGTACCAACCCCGGCCAGTGGAGCGATATGTCTGCTGCCGATGCCCTCAAGACCACTCTCGCTGCCGCTAAGGCATACGACGAGGCTGCCAACTACGATCCCGCCACTACCGCCAACTACGTCAACACACTGACCGAGCAGATGGAAACTGTGCGTGCCGCCGCCAATCCTGTCAAGACCGACACTTGGTATCGTATCCGCTTCGGCACCGCCGAGGAGTTCGAGGCCGGCGGCTGGGACCTCGTGGCTGGCAACTCGACCGAGAACGATGACGCCCTCTGGGGCAAGTACGTCACCGTGGCTAAGTACGCTGACGGCGCACACGACGACATCGACCTTTCCGACGTCCGTATGGGCTGCCGTCTCTACTTCTTCAGCGACGACCAGATCAGCGATGCCGACAAGGCTCTCTTCCGCTTCGTCGACTGTGGCGAGAAGGGCTACCTGCTGCAGAACAAGGCCACCGGTCTCTTCCTGAAGGCCGCCGGCACCAGCGGTGGCGTGACACTGAGCATCATCCCCTCCTTCTTCAGCGCATCGGCCCTCGGCTACGGCCAGAACCTCATTGCCGCCAAGGATATGGAAGGCAACGCACAGAGCTATCTCCACGCTCAGGTCTCTCAGAACACCCTCGTGACCTACAATGCCTACACCCTCGGCAGCCGCAGCGGTCTCTACCTCGAGGAGGTTGAGGACGCAGCAGGCTTCGATGGCAGCGAGTTCGCTATGGACATCGTTCCCGGCCGCTTCTACGCTTTCTGCTATCCCGTTGACCTCTCCACCAGCGAGGGACGTATGCTCACCGTCGCTTCAGCCGAAGGCACCACCGTCAATCTGACGTCCACCACCAGCGTCCAGGCTGGCGAGCCCTTCTTCTACCTCTATGGCGAGCTCAGCGAGTACAGCGCCGACAACACCCCTGAAGGCATCACCTTCAAGCATGGCATCACCATCGCCGACCAGCCCATGACCGACGGTCAGCTCAAGGGTACTTACGCCGCCAAGACGGTAGGTCAGGGTTATGTCGTCGTCGACGCTAACAATCCGACGGTACTCAGCGTCACCCGTCAGCTCCTTGGCGGTACTGTGCCGGCCAACAGCGCTTACATCGAGTCCACCGAGAGCCTGTCTTACACCGCAGACATCACCGTCATTATCGATGGCGAAACGGTCCTCGACGGCGTCCGTGATCTCGAAGGTGCCCTCAAGAGCGTCTACTCCACCGGCGATATCTTCACCATCGACGGCCGTCGTGTCGCTCGCGGCAACCTCGACACACTCCGCAGCCTGCCGCGTGGCATCTACGTCATCAACGGCACCAAGGTGACCAAGAAGTAATAGCGCCTTAGCGCATAACCCTCTGGAGTCCTTCTGACAGACTCCTGTCCATAGACGTGAAGTCCCAAGAGCCAGCCGTGCTCTTGGGACTTCAATTTTCATACCTTCATTTCGTTTCACAAGTATGATAAGGTGGGTTCTATAAGAATGTCTCCGCCGCGTTGCTTCCTCAAAATAAATCGTGTTTTTTGCGTTTACCTTCACTTTTGTCTGCAATCAATTGATATATAATTCATTATTATAGGTGAAGGTAACGATTTTACCTTCACTTTCCTTCACTTTTATAGGACAAATGTTTTATTCTGATGTAAAAGTTTGGACGAACGGCCTCAAAAAGTGACAAACAGAGTCAACGCCTGGTCAACGGCAGGCTCTGATGGGTGCGGCGATTAACCGCAAAAGCCGAAACAACCTCTTCCGTATGGAATAGCCGCAGATGACTGGAAGGTAAAACAACTTGTTTTACTTCCTGTCGGCTGTTCGTTACCCTTCTTGCGCCTAAGACTTAAGAGGTAAAACAACTTGTTTTACTTTCCAAGAGGAGGTGAAGGCAAGTGAAGGTAAAATCGTTACCTTCACCGATGATAAGGCGTTAAGACTTAGTTTGTTATACGTAAAAGTGAAGGATGAAGGCAAAAATCGAAAAAAATATTTTATTTAGTGAGGACAGAGCGACGGGCTTTTCCTAACGTACTCTTTTTGAACGTATTCTAAAAATCCGATTGTAAACGGCAACGCCAAAATATGGCAAAAGTTGCAAGCCTGGTGTCTCGTTGATGACACCCGCGTGTTTTCGAAGGAGGTGATGCTTAGGAATGTCCTCTTCGTGTGCAGCAGGCCAGACGGATGAACCTTCCTTTCCGCTTCCTGGCTGTTAACATATACGGTGTAACTTGAATACCTTATTATTTAAGGTGGGTTCTATAAATTAGCTTTGAATTGCTCTTAGGCTATTTTCGAGCAGCTTTGACTTCGAGCCCGCCGAAGCGTAGCGGGCTACGGTTCTTCGAAGTGTCGAAGCGACCAAAGGTCGAGCGCAAGGGATTGGAGGCAAAGATGCCGAAAAGAGACAAGAGCAAACAAAGATAATTCATTGAGAATTTATTAATTAATAGAACACACCTTAAGTAACTGAACAATATTAATTGATATAATTTCTTTCTACAACGAATGATACTAATTATACGAATTCTCTTCTCCATCCCACAGATGGAAAAAATTAATGATTATCCGCAATCGTACCACCAAGACGCTGGAAGCGTCTCCTCTCAATAACCGGGGGTGCGCTGTACCCCCGGATAGGGACAAAAAGGGGGACATCGACCCTGAAGGGGTCGCCCATTACGCTGTTCGGGCACTCTTTCAGAGTGCTTGCCTCTATAGAGCTTGTTATCCGGGGGTGCTCGCTACGCTCGTACCCTCGGTTATTGAGCGAAGACCGCGTTGCGGTCTCTTTGGTGGTATGATTGCGGATAATCATTAAAAAATTCGTTTAATTTGAATAATTCGTTGTTATATATAAAACGAATTGTGTGCATCTACTTATTATTGGGCTTACACCTTATTATATATATCGTGAGTGTATGCCTTCGGCCTGCTCAACACTTAATATTGAGTGTATAAATGCGCATTATTTTGTTAATAAGCTTTAAATAAATACCATTTTCTGGGATATCTGTTAATAACGTAAACGAATCGCCTTTAACTTTGAAGCTGCAAAAACGAGCGATACAACAAAATAATATCCATCCAATCAATCAACCTTTATTATTAACTAAAACCTAAAGCAATGAAGAAAATCTACTTGTTACTCGTGGCGATGATAGGAGCACTTTGGAGCTCCGCTGCTATCGCCCAAGAGTTGTCGAAGTATGACTACTCATTGGTGGAGACCAATCCGCTGATTACCGAAGTGAGTCAGCTCAGCAGTCCCTGCTCCGATTCGGCCGAGGGCTCTCTTGGAGCCTTGATCGGAATGCCTGACACGCATCCCGACAATGCCTTCTGGCACTCCGACTGGCACGGCGTATATCAGGGTAAGCATTACTTCCAGGTCGAACTGCCGGATGATGTCGAGCTGACGGACGTCCTGGCCTTCGAGTTCCAGCGTCGTCAGGTGAACAATGGCAATCACATCACCCAGTGGGGCGTCTACGGTACCAACGACCCCGACCTTGACATCCCGCAGGAGGAATGTACGCTGTTGCGCATCTGTGACACGCCCTACGGCGGCGACAACACGGCCATCGTGTATGAGGTATTCCCGCACAAAGGCTTCAAGTACATTCGTTTCTACTGCGAGGACACCGACACGCACAACGGTTTCTTCCATCTGGCTACTTTCCAGCTCTTCACGACGGTCAAGAATGATGCCGCAGGCATTGCCCGTCAGAAGCTGCTCGACCTCTACGACCAGGTGAAGGGTGCCGTGTACATCTCCGGCGACTTCCTTGGCGCCATCGATGAGAGCCTCGTCACGGAGTTCTATGCTGCCCTCGAAGAGGCGGTGGCACAGGGCGACAACGTGGATGCTACGGCCGAACAGCTCAACGCGCTGACCGATCGTCTGAGGGCTGCCTACGAAGCCTGTGAGGCGGCTGCCAAACTCAGCGTCTTCAAGCCCGGTAACTACTACCTGCTCAACGCCAAGAGTGTGTATAATGCCGCGTCTCCCGACGGCCGCCACTTCGGCATGAATATGTATAATGCCACCACGGCCGGATGGGCATGGATGGATTATGAGGATCCCAACTTCGTCTGGCAGTTCACCCAGGCCGGTGTCGATGACGACGGCGATGCCTACTACCACATGAGGAACTACGGCTCCGAGCTCTATGCCAATACGCTGCAGACCAGCGAGCCGCTCGTCCTCGTTGCCGAAGAGAACGCAGGACCGATCTATGTGGAGAGCCTGGGCGACGGTACCTTCATCGTCTACACCGCCAATGACGGCGGCCATCTCCTCCACCAGAGAGGCCACGGAGGGGCAGACCTTCCCGAGACAGCTACCGGCGACATCGTAGGTTGGAACGAGTGGCCCGGATCGGCGTCCTGCTGGTACCTGATACCTGTCGACGATGCCACTTTGGCCAACATGGAGGCTGCCAAGGAGCAGCTGAAGATCCAGGAACAGTTCAACAACCTGCTCAATCAGGCCACCATCACCTACTCGAGAGCTTTCGAATATGAGTTGCCCGATGATGCTGAGGATGTGACGCCGCTCAGCGCCGACGACTTCCTTTCGAACGCCGCACGCAGTGCCGAGCACGGCTACAGCTGGGGTGATGACGGTCAGGGCTACGGAGCCCTCATCGACGGCGACATCAACACGTGGTTCCACACCGACTACACCGGCACACCGCAGGGCACCAACGTCAAGTGGACGGCCTACGACGACAGCGGCGAACCCACCTCATGGGCCGAGCCTACGACGAAGCACAACCTGATGATGCACCTGCCGAAGGCCGTCACCGAGGTGGGCTTCGAGTTCAACCCGCGTAACAGCACCTATTACTGGGACAGCCCGCGTGACATCGATGTCCTGGTCAGCAACGACGGTGAGACCTGGACGCTGGTGGCCGAGGGCTACGACCGCTTCAACCTGTACGAAGGCACCTCCACCTTCCTCGATGATGTGCCGGTGCCCAAGCGCCCGGCCTATACCGGCCCGATACAGCTGGGCGGCTCCTACGAGTGGGTGCGCTTCGACGTCAATGCCAGCCGACGTAGCATCTACTTCAACCTCTCCGAGCTCCGTGTCTGGGTCGGCATGAAGGCTAAGGAGACCAGCCAGGCCGCACAGATGAGCGAGCAGACCGTCCGCACGCTGCAGGATGCCCTCGATGCGGCCAAGAAGGTGGTGAAGGCCACCTCCTCTGACCTCGCCGCATTGCAGGCCGCTCTCGACCAGTTCAAGGCCGAGTTCGTCGACCCGTCCGAACTGCAGGATGCTGTCAGCAAGGCTAAGAACTTACTGACTACGGTCCTGAAGGTAGAGACCAACGAAGACGGTATCGCAGGCGATGGGCTCGGCTACTACCGTGAAGGATGTGTCACGAGCGACGACCTCCAGACCGCCATCGAGGAAGCTGATGCAGCACTCGAAGCGGGCATCTCGACCAAGCCGCAGCTCGAGAGCTTGCAGCAGAAGGTCGCCTCAGCCGTCGAGGCCGCACAGGCAGCCCTCGCTGCCGGTATGCAGAGCGAGATCGAGACCGACAAGTGGTATCAGATACGCTTCCCGAGCTACGAGGAGTTTGAGCAGCGCGGATGGAACCTCGGCAACGGCGAGAGCGAGAACGACGTGATCTGGGGTAAGGTCGCCACCGTGGCCATCGACAAGGAATACGAGATCTATCCCGACGAGGTCATGGACAATATCCCGATGTTCTCTATGGATCCCGATATCCTCGAGAATGTGGATATGAGCCTCTGGCGCTTTATCCCCGTGGGTGATGCCTATGTCATCCAGAACAAGGGCACGGGTCTGTTCATCCATCTCGTCGCCATCGGCCGCGAGAACCCCAACACCATCGGCTCCACGCCGACGCTCTTCAAGGTCGAAGGCCTTGGCTACGGCAAGGTCGTGCTCCGCAGCTACGACTTCCTGACCGAAGAGCCCATCACCGCGCTCCACTTCCAGCTCGACAACTGCCTGATGGTGGGTTGGAGCACCTACACCCTCGGCACCAACTCTGCCCTCGAACTGGTCGAGGCTGGTGACGTAGGCGGCGAGAATGAGCTCGGTTCCTTCTACAGCGAGGTTCGCGAAGGTCAGGCCTATACCTACTGCTTCGCCAGCCGTGTCACTCGCAACCTGGCCGAGGGCGGTAAGATGTACGCCGTGACGGGTCAGTTCGAGGACGAAGACCTTGCCTACGTCGGTCTGGAAGAGATCACGGAGGCCGCAGCTGGCGAGCCCTTCGTGTTCATCGCCGAAAACCCGTTCAACGACTATGCCCTCACCGCCTATGCCGACTTCCGTCTGACGGGCGACATCACTCGCGAGGCAGGTGAGAAGGGCGGTCTCAAGGGCACCTTCGCCACCGTGGCTGCTCAGAATGGCGACGGCGTCCTGGCGCTCGACGAGCAGAAGGGCAGCTTCTGGCGTGTCGTCTCCGGTGGCAGCGTCAACGTCGATGCCATGACGGCCTACATCCCTGCCATCACGAACCTGAGTACCTGTGATCCCACCGAGGTCTGCATCCTGCTCGGCAGCGTGCCTGTCGGCATCAACGGCACCAAGGCCACGGCCGCTAAGGTCAGCGATGTCTACAACCTGCAGGGCCAGAAGGTAGGCACGACGGCTGACATCACAGCCCTCAAGCGTGGCATCTACGTCATCAAGGGCCGCAAGGTCATCGTGCCCTAACGGCATGATCTCCTGAACAGCCCTTTCCGGCGTCCGACTTCGAGTCTGGTCTCGAGTCCGACCTCGAATTGAACATTCTCTCAGCGCCGCGCTCCTCGCTTGTCGAGGGACGCGGCTTGCTTTATGGACAGGAATGAGTGTATATGTGCACTTATTATTGTTAATTATTCTTAACATACGAGGCTTTTTAGCCGGTTGATTTGTTAATGAACGTAGATTGTCTATATCTTTGATGCCGGAAATCGACCTTTACGGCTAAAAAAACTAAAGATAAATTAACGTAACAAGCAGCGTTTACACCTTAATATAATAATTACTTTAATTACTAACTAAAACCTAAAAGCAATGAAGAAAATTTACCTTTTCTTAATCGCGCTGTTCAGCCTCTTTGGCAGCGTGACGCTTTATGCCCAGGAGTTGTCGAAGTTCGACTATACTCCTGATTACGCCAATGAGCTGATTCTTGACGTGAGTCAGTTGAGCAGTCCCTGCTCGGATGAAGCGGAAGGTTCTCTAGGAGCCTTGATAGGCGTCCCTGATGTCCATCCTGACAATGCTTTCTGGCATTCCGATTGGCATAACAAGTATCAGGGCCAGCACTTCTTCCAAGTAGAGCTGCCTGATGATGTGAACTTGACCGAAGTTCTGGCTTTCGAGTTCCAGCGTCGTCCCATTGACAGCAACCAAATCAACAAGTGGAGTGTCTATGGCACCAACGAGAACAACCTCGAACTGCCTAAGGATAACTGCACCCTCCTGCGCATTTGCGAGACCCCGTTTACCGGCGATGTGAATGAAATCGTTTTCGAAGTCTTCCCTCATCAGAATTTCAAGTATATTCGCTTCTATAATGAGGGCACATCGGGAAATAGTGTGTTCTTCCACATCGCTACGTTCCAGATCTATCCTACGGAGAAGAACAGTGACGACGAGGTCGCTCGTCAGAAGTTATTGGACCTCTACAATCAGGTGAAGAACGCTCAGTACGTGGGCGGTAACTTCGTCGGAGCTATTGACGAGTCCCTGATTTCGGAGTTCAACAGCGCTGTTGAAGAGGCTGTGTCAAAGGGTGATGACCTCAGTGCTACGGCAGATGAACTGAATGCGCTGTACGACCGCCTGAAAGCCGCTTATGAAGCTTGCGAGGAAGCTGCTGCAAAGGGCAGTTTCAAGGCTGGCTACTACTATATCATGAATGCCAAGGATGCCCATCGCGCACTTGAGCCCGACGGACTCCAGTTCTACATGAATATGTATGGAAGCGAGAAGAAGGCCGGATGGGCTCAGATGAATGAAACTGACCCCACGTTCATCTGGAAATTCACGCAAGCTGGCGTCGATGAGAATGGCGATGCCTATTACACGATGCAGAACTTTGGTTCGGAACTCTTCGTGGATCAATACCAGCAGAGCCAGCAGAATGAGCTCGTTGAGAGCACCGAAAATCATGTTTATGTGATCCCGTTTGGAGGTGGTAAATATTATATCAATGCTCCCAATGGTGATGGCTGGATCATGATGCACCAGGAAGGTCACGGCGGTGCTGTAAACGGTTCCACGGGTCACATCGTAGGTTGGAACGACAATGCCAGCTCTGCCTCGGCTTGGTATATCATTGCTGTCGATGATGCCACCATCGCTCAGATGGAAGAGGCAAAGAAGCAGAAGGTGCTCGACGACCAGTTCTCGGCACTTCGTGATGAGGCAAGCATCGCCTACTCACAGGCCTTCCAGTATGAGTGCTACATCCCTGAGGAGGGCGTGCCCTTCACCGAATGGCAACTCATGGACGGCGTCGAAGACGTCACGCCGGAGAGCGAGTACGACTTCTATTCTAACGCTTCCGAGGCTGCCGAACACGGCAAGACATGGGGCAGCGACGGTGTCGGCTTCATTGCCCTCATCGACGGTGACTTGTCCGAACCCAACTTCTATCACACCTCATGGCACGGCAATCCCGAGTGGACGGCCTACAGCGAGGACAACCCCGACGAGCCCGCCGAAGGCGCTCTGCCCTCCAACAAGCATAACCTCTGGATGAAGCTGAAGAAGCCTGTCACCGAAGTGGGCTTCGTATTCTATCCGCGTGGCAACGGAGGTCACACCAATGGCAACTGGGACAGCCCGCGTGATATTGACGTCTATGCAAGTAACGACGGTGTCAACTGGACACTGGTCGCTGAAGGCTACGACCGCTACAACCTCTACGAGATTGGCTACAACTTCAAGTCCAATCCTACATACGGCGCTTGCCCGGCTTACACCGGTTCCATCCCTCTCGGTGGTGAGTACCAGTGGGTACGCTTCGACGTCAACGCCAGCCGCCGCGGTGTCTACTTCAACCTTGGTGAGCTGCGTGTCGTCACGGGTATGAAGGCTGTTGAGACCAGCCAGGCTGCCTCCATGTCCGAAGCCACCATCACAGGTATGCAGGACGCTATAGATGCGGCCAAGAAAGTGGTTCATGCCACCACAACCGACATCGCTAATCTGCAAGCTGCTTTCGATGCCTTCAAGACTGAATTTGCTGATCCTACCGAACTCGGCAGAGCTCTCAAGGATGCTAAGAACCTGCTCAGCACTGTTGAAAAGGTGGAAACCAACGAAGATGGTATTGATGGCGAAGGCGTAGGTTACTACACCGAAGGCTGTGTCTCCAGCAACGATCTGAGAGAAGCTGTCGAGGAGGCTGACGCTCTGCTCGCTGGCAACTTCTCCAAGGCTCAGCTCGAAGCTGCTCTGGCCAAACTCAACGCGGCTGCTGAAAGTGCTAAGACGGCTCTCGCTGCTGGCATGCAGTCGACCCCGAAGACCGATGTGTGGTATCAGATTGTTTATCCCAGCTATGAGGAATATGAGGAACACGGATGGACTCTGGCCAATGGACAGAACGACAGCGGCAACTTCCTCTTCGGCACCGCCGTTGTCATCGCTTGCGATAAGTTCACCGAGTTTATTGATGCCGAGGACGCTTATGAGAATCATGACAACCATCGTATGTACGCCATTGACTACGAGACCCTCATGAGCCCTGACTTCAGCTACTGGCGCTTCATCCCCGTCGGCGAAGGTTATGTCCTGCAGAACAAGGGTACAGGCCTGTTCATGCACATCACCGGCAACGGTCCTTCAGACGCCAACAATGCCAGCTCCGTACCTACCCTCTTCAAGGTCGAAGGATTAGGCTATGGCAAGGTCGTCATGCGTTGCTATGATCTCTTCACCGGTGAGTCTCTAGAGAAGGCGTTGCACTTCGCCCTCAACGACAACGATATCGTTGGTTGGCCTGCTTACGCCCTCAACACCAACTCTGCCGTCAGCCTCGTCGAGTGTGGTGATGCCAGTTCCGATGAGATTGGCCACTTCTACAATACCCTTCGCGAGGGTCAGGCTTATGCTTACTGCTTTGCCAGTGGTGCCAAGAATGAGATTGGCGGCGGTCGTATGTTCGCTGTTGCCGGTCAGTTCGAGGATGACGGTGTGGCCTATGTCGGCTTGAACGAAATTTCCGAGTCTGTTCCCGGCGAGCCCTTCATCTACATCGCTGAAGGCAATTTTGATGGTGACGCTCTCGAGACAGTCGCTGACTTCTCCTTCAATGGAACCATCGCTACGGAGCCCACTGTCATTGGTGGCCTGACTGGTACATTTGTTGAAGTGAAGGCCAATGCAGGCGACGCTGTCTTGGCGGTTAACAACACGTTGGGCAGCTATTGGAACATCGTGAACAGTTCGACAAATGTTGCCGCCGGCACAGCTTATCTGCCAGCTGTCTCTAGCCTTCCCACCTGCGATATGACAGACGTTTGGATGTATCTTGGTGATCCCACTCAGGTTGGTATCCGTTCCACCAAGAACTGCAACTTCAAGGTCAACGATATCTTTAACCTTGCAGGCCAGAAGGTGGGTACGACAGAGAACATCTCGACCCTCAAGTCCGGTCTGTACATCATCAAGGGTCACAAGGTGCTCGTTCCCTAATCGGATGACAAGCTGGTAATGTTCCGGCATACATCCCCCAAACCTTACTATCCGCCGCGCTCCTCACCGAGGGGCGCGGCTTCTTTTTGCCTTAGGTGAGTTCGTCATGCCGCCAAGGTGACCTGCCGATGTCACCTATGTATATATGCCGATGAACCTATGTGTGTTGGCCGATGACCCTATGTGTGTTGGTCGATGACCCTATGTGTGTTGGCCGATGACCCTATGTCCTTCTGGCGCCCCTCTTAGGAGACCTTGCTTACCCTCTTAGGAGACCTTGCTTACCCTCTTAGGAGACCTCGCTTACCCTCTTAGGAGTCTAAGCACGCACATCCTCACTGGTGATGGCACTTGGGCTATTGCTATCCCTCGGGAGCGTGCTCCTCTTTTTTCTTTATGTAGGGCGGAATGAGTGTACGGGAAGGACGTTTTGGCTTTGCTGACGAGGCTTTGGGCGGAAAAAGGAGATAAAAAAGGGCAAAAACTTTTGCCATATAAGAAATATCCGTTAAATTTGCAGCGCATTGAGTGCATAAATGATTAACTAACTACACTAAATTAACTCAATTCATACATGAAAAGATTTTTATTCTTCTTGATGGCTTTCCTTGGCATCATGGGAAGCACGACAGTCAAAGCAGTCTATGAAATCCCACAGGGTTTGGTGCGCCTGAAGAGTGCCCGCACGTCGTGGTATCTCTCTACAACGCAGTCGGGCAAGGCCACTACGGCGACTAAGAACGTGAACAACCTGTCGCAGGTGTGGATCCTTCAGACGCGTTACACCGGTTTCACCCTGCGAAGCGCCAACACCGGCGAGTACCTGCAGGCCGACTATACAACGCCCGCCTCCGGCGCCACCACGCTGTATATCCGCAACAGCCCTAATGCCACGGACTCGAAGATCGTCTTCAACGTGTCCTCGGACACCGGTTTCAGCGGCAAGTTCCTCAATACCAACACCGGCCACGGGCTCTTCAGCTATTCGATGGACGAAGGATGCGACTGGTATATCGAGACGGTCGACAACTTCACCATGGACGATGTCCGTGAGCGCATCCTCAGCATGAGCCCCTACGTCGGCGAGCTCGAGGACGGTGCCTACTACCGCATCATCAGCTACTACGGTCTCTGCATGAGCGAGGGCACGTCCATCTCTACCAAGGATGCCGACCCCGACAACTTCGCACAGTACTGGCAGCTGCACAAGAGCGGCACGGGATGGCAGATACAGGCCGTCGTCTCGCAGAAGTATGTACAGCGTCAGAACACTACCAGCGCCGCGTACACCGTAGGCACTACGCCGGTCGTATTCAACATCAACCGTACCGACGACGAGTGGTCCTACAAGTGGACCATCGCTTTCGGCACTGAGAGCGCCGGCCTGCACGATGCCAACACGCAGGGCCACAACGTCGTGCGCTGGTCCACGAACGCCGACGCCAGCGTCTGGCAGTTCGAGAAGGTGGAACTCTCCGACGAGGATATCGCCGCAGCCCGTGCCGCACAGGGCGACTACGACGAGCTCGTCAAGAACAAGACCAAGCTGCAGAAGAACCTTGACAACCTGTTCGAGGACAAGGCCTGCACCACGCTGAAGGCCGACATCCAGGCGCTCTCCGATGAGGACCTGGCCGCCAACGAGGACTTCGCTGCCCTCAATGCCGATATGCAGGCTATGGTGCTGAAGGTCAAGAATAACACGTGGGCGCAGTACACCAACTCGGCCACCGGCTACTCGGCCGACTACGAGAAGTTCTTCCGCATCGCCGACTACAAGATCTACAGCAACTGCGACCAGATGGGCAACGGCGACAACTTCACCATGGGCTATGCCTT